>CANGMO010000001.1 GCA_947454295.1 Verrucomicrobiota bacterium
CCCTTGAGGTCAACATCAACACGCAGCCCAACGCCCCGGTTCATCTTCAAGAGATCAAGATCGAGGACGGATTTGTCCAATTGACCCACGACTCGCCCGGCTCAGTGACGATCTATTCGTCCTACGACAGCGGACAGACCTGGCAGATTGAGGATTCCGGGATCGTCTGGCCAACGTGGACCGCCAGGCGCTCGATTCAGGAGTCCAGCTGCTGGTATCGGGTGGTAAACGACCAGATTTACGACGCGGTAACCGTGTCGTTGATGCGCAATCCGCCGCCGCTCACGGCCACGGAAAACGTGATGACCAACGCGGCGTACGTGTCGGAACCGCGCAACACCGGGCTGAGCAAGAGCGCCGTCTCCGTTTCCGACGTCCGCGTGGCACCCCTGGTGCAAAGCACCTGGAACCAGGGCGCCGAACGCGGGGTCAACTGCTTCAACTATTACACCCCGAACAACTATGTGGACGGGTGCGTGGCCACCGCTCTGGGGCAGTTGATGCGCTACTGGCAGTACCCCACATCCGGCATTGGCCGGGTGACCCGCACGGTTTACGTGAACAACGCCGGGCAATCCGCCACCACGCGCGGCGGCGACGGATCGGGAGGTGCCTACAACTGGAGCGCCATGCCACTGAGCCCCTCGACGGCGACCTACAACGCATCGCAATGGCAGATGATCGGCTCGCTTTGCTTCGACGCCGGCGTGAGCGTGAACATGCAATACGCCGCCAGCGGATCTGGCGCCTACATGTACCAGTGCGCCAGCGCACTGACGTCGGTCTTCCAATACGCGAACGCCAAGTACGTCAACAGTCCGGGCAACCTGCTGCTGCCCACCGATTCCAATCTGGCGGCGGGATGTCCGGTCTTGTTCGGAATCAGCAGCAGCGGCGGCAATGGCCACGCGGTGGTCTGCGACGGCTTCGGATACGAGTCGGGAACGCTGTATCACCACATCAACTTCGGCTGGGATGGTGCCTACAACGCCTGGTACGCCATGCCGAATCTGGAGACGCCCTATTCGTTCAACCGGATCGACACCATCATCTACAATGTCTTCCCCAGCGGGACCGGTGAGCTCCTCACCGGCCGGATACTGACTGGACAGGGCGCTCCCGTAACCGGCGCCACCGTCACGGCCACCGCCGCTGGCAGCAGCTACACCGCCACCACGGACTCGAAGGGGTACTACGGCATCAAGGTCCCGAGCGCGCGAACCTACAGCGTGACCGCCAGCAAGGCCGGCATGAGCAACTCGACGCGAAGCGCCACCATCGGAACCTCCAGCACCAGCGCGAGCGGCAATGCAATGGATGTCGATTTCACGCTGAGCAACAATTTTTCGTTCACCGCCATCGGCCTGACCAACAGCGTCTGGCTGCGGTGGTCTGCTCCGACGAACAGCGGGCTGCCCAACAACACGGTCTACGTTCGTACCCGCACGGACCGCTATCCCACCAATTCCACCGACGGCAGCCTCGCCTATACCGGCACCGCGCTCGAGTTTGAGCACACCGGTGTCGATGTCACCGGCACGGTGACCAACTATTACACCATCTGGGGTGACAACGGCTCGCCCTACTTCAGCCTCGGCAGCGGCGCGCAGGCCTCAACGGTCGCCGACCCCGGTCCCGTGCGCATGCTCTGGCTGCGCGTCACCGGCGAGGTGCTCAGCTGGAACCTCAAGACGAACGGCGTGCAGAAATCCGGCGGCTTCGCCTACTCCGGCCTCATCAATACAAGTGTATGGCGGGTGGCGGCCTTCGGGGACATCGATCGTGACGGCGTGCCCGACATCCTCTGGACGCGCACCACCGGCGAAGTGATCTATTGGCTGATGAATCCGGACGGCACGATGAAGTCCTCCGGCTCCGTCGTGGCGGGGAATGCCACGCGCAGCGGCTATTACACCCTGGCGGCGTTCAAGGACATTGATGGCGACGGTACGGCAGATGCCCTATGGATCGGCGGCGGCGGCCAGCTGGGTTACTGGCTGTTGAATCCCGATGGCACCCAGAAAACCGCCGGCGTGGTGGCGGCCGGCAACGTCACGCGCAGCGGCTACTACCGGTTTTCGGGCTTCAGCGACATCGATCGCGACGGCGTGCCGGACATCCTCTGGGTCGGCAACGGCGGCGAGGTGGGCTACTACATGCTCAACGCCAACGGCACCATGAAGAGCGCGGGCGCCGTGGCGACCGGCAACAACACACGGAGCGGGTACTACACCGCCGTAGGCTTCGCCGACATTGATCGCGACGGCACTGCGGACATTTTGTGGTCGGGCGCGGGCGGAGAAGTGGGCTATTGGCTGCTCAACGCCAACGGGACGAGAAAGAGCGCCGGCGTGGTGGCATCTCCCGTTACACCTGCGGGCTATTGGAATGTTCGCGGATTCACCGACCTCAATCGCGATGGCACGGCGGACATCATCTGGCTGGGCAACGGCGGCGAAACGCTTAGCTGGACGCTGAACAGCAACGGCACCTTCCGATCCAGCAGCACCATTCAACCGGCCCTGGTCTCCCGGGCCAACTGGACGCTCTCCGGCGTCAGCAGCCTGACTCCTTGAGACGCTTCCTCTGAGGGCCGCACGGAACGTCGCGTTTGACTTGATGCGGTGTATGCCACGAATCGCGGCCGTTGGCGGCGACACTGCAAGGGGGGAAAAGAAAGGGGTGGTGGCTGCGGCCAGAATCGAACTGGCGACACGCGGATTTTCAATCCGCTGCTCTACCAACTGAGCTACACAGCCCTCCCGTGAGCCGCGAATGAAGTCAATGAACGCCCTTCAAGGCAAGGGCTTTTTTTCGCGGAGTGGAGAAGAAGTCGAAAGTCCAAGGTCGAACCTCGAACGTCAGTATCGCCGGACCGGCTGATGACGCGACTCCGAATGGCGTCTCGCCGCCCTTGGAACGCGTCTCCCATCTCCGAACTTCGATCCCGCAGGCCGGCAGGAATCCGGCGTTGCGTGGCGCTCTAATCACCGGCCCGGATCCAGGCTTCATTGAAATGGGCATGCCGGATCGACGTGCCGCCGGGCAGATTGTGGGCGCTGTAGGTTGCGTGGAGCGTGCCGTCACGCGACTGCATCAGGCTCGGATAGCTGAACGATCCCTTGTCCACCGCCGCGTGTTCCAGATGACGCACCACCGGCCAGGTGCGACCCTCGTCCTCGCTCAGCCACAGGGCCAGCGAATGGCGCCCCTTCTCGGTGTCATTGCCGATGAACACCCACGCGCCACTTCGGAGGACAACGGCCTCCACACCCGATCCGGGATTGGGCAGCACCGTGTCGACACCTGGTGTCCAGGTCGCGCCGCGATCATGCGATTCGGAGGCGATCACCCGCTTGGGCGGCGGGCCGTTGTCGCGCATCCAGGCCACGAGCGTGCCGTCGCGGCGCTGCGTGAGGCTGGGCTGGATGTTGCCGCCCCCAATGATCGGCGTGCTACACTGCCAGCTGTTCCCGCCATCATCGGAAATTCCCATCAGCGAGAACGAAAAGCCGTCGTGGTACAGCGGAAGCAGCATGCGATGGCCCAGCATCGCGGCGTGGGCGCGGGGCATCCAGCCCAGCCGGTTGTAGAGCTGGTTGGTGGAGTGGCGCTGCATCGCCACCAGGTACTCGTCAACCTCGCGCCGGGTCTCAGCGTTCCAGTTCGACGCGGCAGCGGCGGCAGCGAGCCCGGGGAGCGCCTTCGCGACGCCCTCCGCAAAGGTCGGCCCCGGGGACAGGTGCACGACGCCTTCCTTGTCCCAACGGGGTGCCCCGGATCCCTCCCACGCATCGCTCCGGTGATACTTGAGCAGCGCGCTTTCCCACGTGTGGGCCAGGATGGTGGTATGGAACAGCCAGAGCCGCTGGCGATCATCAATGAGGAAGCACGGGTTGCAGTCGGGATACTCCGGGGTGTCGGCGAGCAAGAAACGCGGCGACCAGGTGGAACTCCCCCGCTTCAGGCGCGCGCCTTCGACGCGAACGTCATCCGCCTTGCGCTCCCCGGATCCGTGGAACCAGCAGACCAGCAGGTCTCCGCGGCGCGTCTCCACCACGCACGAGGCGTGATTGTGCCAGGGTTCGGGGGCGAAGATCAGTTCCGATCGATGAAACGGCACTGCCGCGCCCGCGTGAAGTCGGAGGATACCCGCCAGCACGGCGGCCAGAAAAAAGAGTCGGACACTCATGGGGCGCGAGAGATCGCAACTGTGCGATGCACACTCATTGGAATCAGCGCACCCTGAACCGAGTAGCCGGAAACTCCATCCCCGGAACGGGGTGTGCCGAACCGGGCCCGAACGCCAGTGCCTAGCGCACCAGCTGCTTTTCCAGGTACCCGACGGCCTGGCGCACCGTGGCATCGACTTCCATGCGATCCTTCACCGCCCGGCAGGCGTGCAGCACGGTACCATGGTCACGCCCACCGAAGGCATCGCCGATTGCACTCAGGCTGGATTCGGTGAGCTGGCGGGAGAGGAACATGGCGACCTGCCGCGGGAACGCGATGTTCTCCGGGCGGCGCTTCGAGGTCATGTCGGCCAGACGGATGTCGTAGTGCTCGGCGACCTTCTTCTGGATGAAGTCGATGGTGACCGTCTGGCGCCCCTCCTCCTGCAGGATTTCGCGGAGCAGGGTCTCGACGGTTTCGAGCGTCAGCGGACGTCCAGTGAGCTGGGCATACGCAGCAACGCGGGTGAAGGCACCCTCGAGGCGGCGGATGTTGGTGCGGATGTGCTCGGCGAGGAAGTTCGTGATCTCCGGCGGCAGCGCATAGCCGAAGGCCTTCTCCTTCTTGCGGAGAATCGCCAGGCGCGTTTCGACGTCGGGCGGCTGCAGGTCGGCCGTCTGGCCCCACTCGAAGCGCGACACCAGCCGCTGCTCCAGCCCCTGGATCTCGCTGGCCGGACGGTCACAGGTCATAACGATCTGCTTCCGATTCTCATGCAGCGCATTGAAGGTGTGGAAGAACTCCTCCTGGATGCGCTCCTTGCCGGCGAGGAACTGGATGTCATCCACCAGCAGGACGTCCCCCTGGCGGTACTTGCGCCGGAAGCGGGCCAGCGAGTTGTTCTGCAGCGCGTCGATGAACTCGTTGGTGAAGCGTTCGCAGCTCAGGTAGGCGATTTTGGCCTGCCGCTTGGAGCCGAGAATGTGGTGCCCGATGGCATGCAGCAGATGCGTCTTGCCCAGGCCGACGCCGCCGAACAGGAAGAGCGGATTGAAGGCCTTGCCGGGATTCTGGGCAACGGCCACCGAGGCGCTGTTGGCGAACTCGTTGTTGTTGCCGACCACGAAGGTCGAAAAGGTGTAATTCGGATTGAGCAGCAGCTCGCCGGCGGCGTTGCGGGCATTGCTCGAACCGGAAGTCGCAGCGGCCGGGGCTTCGTCGGCAACCGCCTGCACCGGCTCCCCGGCGACCGCATCAGCATCGGTATCCGAAACGCCCTCAGCGCCCTGAACGGCAGGCGCAGCGGGACGGTTCCCCGGGGCGGCCACCAAAAACTCGATGTGAATCGGTTTCACCGCCGCACGGCTCACGACCGATCGGAGGAGATCCAGATAATTGTCCTTGAGCCACATTTCGCAGAACTCATCCGCGACTTCGAGCACGAGGGTCTCGCCCTTCATGGTCACCGGGCGGATCGGCGAAAACCAGAGCGAGTAAATCTCGTTCTTCAGCATCCCCCGGAGGGTTTCCTGGGCAACCGACCAGAGGGCATTTGCAGCAGCGGACATGGCGAAGGCGTTGGCGACGGAAACTTAGAAAAGACAAGGTTTATTCACCCCCGCGTTATCACAGGGTCGTAACGTGGCACAATGGAGCAAGTTGCGCATCAAAACTTCCCGAATTACCAGTCGCCGTCGCCAGCATTCGCTGGCCCACCGTGACGATCGACTTGTTCATAACTCGTTGATTTTAAGTTGCTTATACTCCACCAACTCTTCAGTTGGGCCGACAGGACTTCCGGGTCGGGATTCCTGATCGGGTGTAACGACGGCGGGGGTTTTAGGCAACCGCAGCGCGGCAAACTAGGCGAAACTATTAAGTCTTGTTCCCAAGTTGTTCACACCGCCCGAAAGCCTCGATTTTTGGCCGCTTTTGGACAATTCGGGGGACCGTCAGTCGATCCACCGCCATCCGGGCCGCGAACAAGTCGGACCCAGTCGCCAAGAGCACTCTGCCGGGAAGCAATTAAACGGCGCTGTCGCCGCGTTCTTCGGTACGAATCCGGATCGCCTCGTCGATGGGCAGGACAAAAATCTTTCCGTCGCCAATCTTGCCGGTCTTGGCGGCGCCAATGATGGCGGACACGGCGCGATCCACCACGTCATCCGAAACCACGAGGTCGATCTTAATCTTCGGGAGGAAGTCGACGGTGTACTCGTTGCCGCGATAGATCTCCGTGTGCCCCTTCTGGCGGCCGAACCCCTTCACCTCGGTGACGGTCATGCCCTCGATGCCCGCGGCGTGCAGGGCGTCCTTCACTTCCTCGATCTTGAACGGCTTGATGATGGCTTCGATTTTTTTCATGGGTCGCGAACGGAACCCATCCGTTCTAATCGCGCGGGTCATTTAAGTAAACGCGGTTCATGGGGAATTCTCCAGAAGCGGTGGAGGTCCCGGTGCTGGCACCTTGACGGCACCGGACGCTCCGACGAGGTTGGTTTCAGAAATGGCGTCAACGAGCCAACGCAAGCTGGGCCGGCGACAGGTCCGTGATCTGGAAATCGAAATTGGATTTCTCGAGGCGCTGCTGCGGCGCGATCCCGAGCAGGTGGAGGTGCTGCAGATTCTGGGCGACGATTACTCCGACGCCGGGCGATATGCGGACGGGCTTCGGGTGGATCAGCAGCTGGTCGGTCTCCGGCCGACCGACTGCAACATCCGATTCAACTACGCCTGCAGCCTGGCCCTCACGGGAACTCTCGACCGGGCCTGCGAGGAACTTGAGCGTGCTTTTGATCTGGGATATCGCGACGTGCGGTGGCTGAAGGAGGACCCCGACCTTGCCGCGCTGCGGAAGCACCCGGCCTTCCGCCGAATTCGCGAGCGCATCCGCACGCTGGAATCGGAAGCCACAGGATCCGTAGCCGGGGCCGAAGCCGGCACGCCGATCGATTGATCCGCCCGCGTCCCTACGGGGCGGGCTGATCGACCGCCGTCGCACGACGGTCTGCGGCGCCACGGGACGGCGTCGGCAACACGCGAAAATGATCCTGATCAATCCGCGTGCGAACGTGGAATCCGGTGAATAGCTTCCTGCCGATGGCGAGGCTGCTGAAGTGGGTGTTGAACCAGAACCCATCCGCATGACGCTCTCGTTCGAGGTCGAATTCCATCCGCTCCACGGTGGCGACAATGCCACCCACCAGCGATAGCGGCTGCTCCAGATGGGCGTCGAGCTTCACGAGTTCGAACTCCTCGGCATCGATCCAGAGCCGGCCGGTCAGCCGGTTTAGGGCCCGGTCCGCCGTCTCCTTCACCTCGAGTCCCGGCTTGGGTGCGAACCGCAGCAGGTATGCCGGGCGGCCGTGGATGAGTTCCACCCCGTTGGTCGAAAAGTGATAGCGGTGAACGATGCGTTCATCAATGAAGTCGGGCCCCTGCGACTTCGCCTTGTCCTGGCGTTCGCCGTACTTCTTTTTCATCTCCGACTCCTTGGTGGTCTCGCGCCGGGCTTCGCGATCATTGGGCAGCCGGCCGTCAACACGCAGCAGGTGCAGCTTCTGCCTGGCCCCGATCAACTCGACCTCAAACTCGCGCGACTTGCGCTCCTTCAGCTTGCCGTCCGATCCCATCTCCTCCGTTGTGGTGATGCGAACACACGCATGGTGCTGGGCGGCGATGCGGTCCGGGGTCCCGCGGCTGCGCTCCAGGAATCGGTTGAGGATTTCCTCGGTCCCCAGAGGCGGCGGCTCCGCGCCAAAAGCAGTCGCCACACCCATCAACGACAGCCAGCAGGCAAGAATCCGGGACGGAAGGTTGGACATCGACCCTACCCCTAGCGTGGGAGGCACGGGACGTCAAACCACGACACGGCAACACTCACTTAGGGAGCGGGTGGCAGGTCCTGCAGCGGGTCGAAGGGCGGCACGTGGAAGGTTCCGTTCAGCCAGTCGGAACGGAGATGCCGCCACGCGGAAATCCCGCGCGCTCCCAGCAGGCCCTCCGCGGTGGCGCTGACGGAGTCCCGAACGCCGATCATCCTGGATTCACGCTCGTCCACCGGCAGATTCGTGTTCGAGGCGAGCTCGCGCACCGCATTCTCGGCAGACCGCTCTGCTTCCCACAGGTCGAGGGTCTTTTCGGGCGGAATCCCGGCGCGTCGGCCCAGCTCGCTGAGCTGTCTGTAGTTGGGATCCTGCGTGCGCTCAAACTCTGCGGCACGATCGTCGCCCAGCAACCGCTTCAGTCCAGCCGTTCGCGCCGATCCATTCGCGTCCTGCGAGGTTCGGTCGTAAAGGTCCACAATTGCCTGCATCTCCGATTCACGCAGGTCCATGGCCTCCTGCAGGCGGAGCGATGCGTGGCCGGAGTTTCGACGCTGGTATTCGGCCGCCTGATCCGCGGGAATCAGGTTCGACAGTTCTTCCGCGTATTGGGCCTCAAGCGCCGCAAACACCACCGCACGATTGGTTCCCCGGCCGTCGGGGGAATTCGCCCAATCCCGGATTCGCTCCTGATGCCGTCGACTGGCCTCCTGCACCGCCGATTGCACGTCCGCCGGCATGAACTGCGCCGCGGGATCCTCGCCGACCGGCTCCACCACGGAGGCCTCGGAGAGCCTCCCCAGCAAGTCCCCCTGCGCCCGCTGATGCTCCTGCTTGAGCCGTTCGCTGAACGCCCGGAATTCATCCATGGTTTTCTGGGAGCCCCCCGACAACCGCTCCCAGAAGGACGTCGTCCAGGGCGCGAGCTCCCGGCGACACCGCTCCTGAAACTGTCGGAACAAAATCGGGGAGAGGATTTCGCGAATGGTGGGATCGGGACATCCGATCGCCCGCAATCCGTCCCGGTAGGCGGGCAGCGGATCCTGGACAAGCTGACTCCAGTTCCACGGAGCGGATGCCACAGGAATGGCGGCCGACTCAACCCCTTCCGTTGCGGGTTGATCGCGGCCCCCTGATTGCAGTTCAACCTTCTGCGTCACGCCAAGTGGCAACTCGAGCGGCTTCGGACGAAACGTCAGGGCCAGCGCCAGAAGCAGCACCAGATTCAGGGCCAGCGATGCTGGCAGTGAGGCACGGAGAGTCATCGTTTCCTCCATGCAGCGCGGATCGCCTCGTCGACGGCCATTTGGGCCATCCCCTTCCGCTCCCCTTCAGGAATTCCAGCGAGCAGCGCTTCCAATCGGCCTCGTTGTGCAGCCCGCCATGCCATCAGGGTTCGCCGCGCCTCGTCGGGATTGGCATCCCAGGTCGTGCGAATCGGAGCGAGATCCGCCGCGAATCCGGTGGCGATCTCATAGGTCTGGTCCGCGAGTTCAACCGGCAGCTTTGCGGCGTTCGCCAACGCCTCGACACGCAGATGAACCGGATCCTTGAGTCTCTGATACAGGGCGAATCGGGCGTCCCCCAGCAGCGCCCTCAGGGCTGGCTCCACATCCTCCTCGCTGGAGCGTGGGGGATCCATGCGCCGGTCCGCACGGAACAACTCCTCCAACATGCTGCCCTCAATGCGCGATTGAATCCGGACAAACTCCTTCATCTCAGTTGCGGTCAAGTGGAGTCGTCCAAGGTCCTCGCCGCCGGATAGTCCTGAAACCCGCAACAGGGACAGCCGAAGGTCCAGTTCCCGCCGTTCAGCGCGAGTAAGCATCTGATCCAACCTCGAACGAATCTCATCCACCGATCGCTTCTCCGCCTGAAGATCCTCCGCGAGTCCCATCATCGGAATGGGGTCGTCGCCGGTCAGCTCCCGACGCGACTCCTGTTCCAGCGCAAACTGCAACAGCGCCTGCTGCTTTACGGGTCCGAGGAACCCGGAGAAGAACTCGATGAGGGCGAAGACCTCCAGGTCGCGTTCGCCTTCCTTGAAGTCGAACCCACAGGTGAGCGCCCGAATCATTCCCACCTTGTCGTCGGACAGCGCGCGAAGCGCCGCCGTATGGCGCTCCCGCAGCGCCGCGCGGGCCCGGCCAGTGACCCAAAAGGAATCCTTCCTTCCAATTTCGCCACGGCGCCGGTCAAACCATCGGTTCACCGCCGGCAGGACCAGATCGCAAACCGTTTGTTCGGGGCATCCGGCGTTCCGAAGATTCTCTGCCAGAATGCGGGGATCGTCTGACTGGAGTCCCGACCACGGTGTGGTCCGTATGCGGGTTCGGCTCGGTCCCGCTCCGGATGAGTCGGAAGTTGAACGGGAGGAGGCCATCGCTCCCGACGCTGGAACTGCTTTGGGCCCGGCTGCGCCGCCGGAGGCCACCCTCCATCCCCACGCCGCGGCCAGCGCAATCCCCAGCAGGAGATTGAGACCAAGGCTGGCCCGCAACACACGCCGGCGCATGGGATCGCGCGACGCGGTTTTGGCAGGCGGTAACTCCTCGGGCACCCCCCGCCCATGCCCCCATTTGCTCCCGATGGCAAGGCCGCAGTCCGGTCCCCGGGCTGCACGGATTCAACGTTGAAGAACCAGCGCGTCGGAGCACTGTGCAAGCTACCGTTGGCAAATGCCGATTCTCCTCTAACGTCTTAGCGCCATGGCCGATCTTCTTTCACAGCTCAAACAGCACAGCGTCGTCGTCGCCGACACCGGTGACTTCGGATCCATCCGCAAGTACCAGCCGCGCGACGCCACCACCAATCCCAGCCTGATCCTCAAGGCGGCGACCATGCCGGAGTACGCCGAGCTGGTGGATCGCGTGGTGCGTGAGGCACGCGCCGAAGCACCCGCGGCATCCGCCACCCTGGGACTCGCCATGGACAAGCTGGCCGTGGCCTTCGGTCTGGAGATCCTGAAGATCGTTCCCAACCGGGTCTCCACCGAGGTCGACGCACGCCTCTCCTTCAACACCGCCGCCAGCGTGGCCAAGGCCCGCGAACTCATCGCCCGCTACGAGGCCGCCGGGATTCCGCGTGAGCGCATCCTGGTCAAACTCGCCTCCACCTGGGAGGGAATCCAGGCCGCGGCGGCGCTGAAGGCGGATGGCATCCGCTGCAACCTCACCCTGCTCTTCTCCTTCGCCCAGGCCGTCGCCTGCGCTGAAGCAGGCGTGCAGCTGATTTCCCCGTTCGTTGGACGCATTCTCGACTGGCACAAGAAGGCCACCGGGATCGCCGCGTATGCGCCCGCCGAGGATCCCGGTGTGAAATCCGTCACCCGCATCTACGCCTACTACAAGAAATTTGGCTACTCGACCGAAGTGATGGGCGCCTCGTTTCGAAACAAGGACGAGATCCTCGAACTCGCCGGATGCGACCTGCTGACCATCGCCCCCGCGCTGCTGGAAGAACTGCAGTCCAACCAGGGCGAGGTGCCGGCAAAACTCACCCCGGCCGCCGCAGCGGCGCTCCCACTGGAGAAGATCCAGCTCAGCGAGGCGGCATTCCGCTGGCAGCACAACGAGGATGCGATGGCCACCGAGAAGCTGTCGGAGGGCATCCGTCTGTTCGCCGCCGATTCAATCAAGCTGGAGACGTTCCTCGCCGCCAAATTGGCGGCATGACTCCCGTCAGCAAATGAACCCCCCGGTCTGGCCTCCCCGTCTGCGACCTGACTCGGTCGGATTCGACGAAGCCGGACTTCGCTTTCAGCCGCTCGGACGCCGCGACGCACCCGAGCTGTTGGAGCTGGCCCGGGATTCCGCAGCGGAGATTTCGCACTGGATGCGCTGGACCGATGCCGTCGTCGACCTCACCACGGCGGCGGCGCGGATCGCCGTTTGGGAAGAGGAGTGGGATCGCGGCGAGATGTACGCCTTCGCGGCTTTCGATGCCACCTCAGGCCGGATGGTGGGCGGCGGCGGCCTGGGACAGTTCAATGCGCGGAATCGCTTCGGCAATCTGGCGTATTGGGTGCGAACGCCCGATCGCGGGCGCGGCTACGGCCCCCGCATCGCGAGGGCCCTGTCGCGCTTCGGGATCCATGCACTAGGCATGCTCCGCGTGGAGATCCTGATGGAACCCGGCAACACCGCCAGTCGGCGCGTGGCGGAAAAGGCGGGCGCCGTCAGCGAGGGCACCCTCCGGCAGCGCATTCTCAACCGCGATCCCCGCACTGCACTGCTTTTCTCCATCATCCCATCGGACCTCGAAGTACCCGCCGCGTGGGAATAGGGCGAGTTGAACTCAACTCTCACTTCGCTGCAGCAGTCGTGGTTGGCGCGGCTGGCGCCGAGGTGGATGCAGCCGCTGGCGCAACGGGCTCCTTCTCCGGGGCGGTGACCTGGAGCGTGACCTTCTGCGTGGGCTGATGCCAGATGCGGTCCCCGGCGGTGAACCTACCCACGACCGAAAAGGTGTGTTCCTTGATCGCGACCTTCTCGGAGGCCGCCAGGCGAATGGTTGCCATCTTCGAACCCTCCGCGAGCGGCTCGATCGTGGCGGCGACGCCATCGGGCAGACCCTCCAACTTCAATTCAATGGCGCCATTGTACGAACGGCGTTCGACCTTCACCACGAACTCGGTGAGTCGGGCCGGGGACTCCGAACTGGCGGGAAGCGCAATGACGGACAGCTTCACCGGATCGGTTCGGAAGAACGGGGATCCCGGAAGCATGGCGGTGAGGAACACGGGAATTGGCGTCACCATCACCGGAATCGATCCCTCGGCAACGGTGGTTGCCGCCTGACCGTTCACCGAGGCTTCCCCGCGAACCTGCAGCGAGCGGATCGTCGCCTCCGCATTGTACGACGCCGACAGCGCGAGCGTGGCCTGCGAAGCGTCCCCGGCAACAGTGATCGCCGGGATGGAGACGCCCGGCAGATCCTCGGCAATCACCTTCACCTCGCCGGTGAACCCCGGGTGCCGCAGCACTTGAACTTCAACGGAGCCAGAACTGTTTTGCTGCAGCGTCAGCGAGGGGGTGACCGTTTCCACCGAAAATGGCAGGGCGGGCAACACGCTGAGGAAACCCGCCGAGGGCAGCGACGCGGCATGCTGGATTCGACGGCTTCCTGCCTCCCGGGCCACCGACTCGGCCTGGGGCGCCAGCGCATGATGACCCGGCAGCGCGGCAGGCTCCGCGGAGAAGACGAGCCAGCCCGACTGCGGGCCGTCCGGACCAATCACCAGCGTCCGCGCACTCACGCCCGGGGGAAGCGCGCCTCCGGTGATTCGAATCGCCCCGTTAAATCCGTTGATTCGATCCACCTCGCACCGCACGGCCACGTGCCCACCGGCGGGAAGGCGGATCCGATCCTGGGTCAGCCGCACCGCGAAGTCGGGCGAGAGATCCGGCGCCTGAATCGCAAGCCGGTAGCCGAAGGCCTCGCCCCCGCGATCGGTAAGATCCCGCAGCGAGAGCAGATACTCGGTGCCCTTGCGCGCGTCGAACTCGATGCGTGCATCGGGTCCCGCGGCGTCGTCATTGCGCTGCAGCACCGCTCCCTTCGCATCGCTGAGGGTCAGCATCGCATCGAGCGGCGACCCCAGCCGGCGCGCCCGCACCTCCGCCACCAGCTTGCCATCCGCGGGAGCCGTCACTCGAAATGTATCCACATCGCCCGCAGCACCGATCCGGCCATTGAGAACCACCGGCGCCGTCACCGCCATCGCGTTGGTCGGGCCGTTGTTGGGTTCCACTTCCAGCAGTTCCGGAAGATCACCCGTTTCAAAGGAAAGCGGATTGGACGAGCCACGCGCGGTCCGGATGCGAATGTCCTGCGCGCCGGCGGGCGCCTTGGAATCGATGGCGATGGTGAGCTTGTCCTGACCGTCGAGGTTCACACCCGTGAGCGCCACGTCGACCGACGTGCCGCGCCGACCGCCGTAGGGAAACCGCCGTTCCAAATAGGGCAGCCCACCGGCAACGATGCGGTAGGAGTAGTTGCCACCACCTTGAAACCGGAGATCGGAAATACGCAGCACGAACTCCCCATCCGACTTCGGGGTAAACTCAATAAAGGGATCAAGCCCGTGGGCGTCTTCGCTGCGGGCGAGCTCCGTGCCCGTGGCATCCAGCAGCACCAGCGTCGCATCGAGCGGCGATCCGGTTCGGTTCGCCTGAACATCGAAGAGCAGCCGGTCCCCGGACTTGGCTTGGAATCGGAAATAGTCGCTCTCCGCCGCGGCCCGGATGACCCCGGAAACGCCGGCCGGCAGTGTGATGCGTTGGGCCTCGGCGAGGGAGTGATTGGGATCCCGTTCCTGGATTTCAGGCAGGTCGCTCACCTGAAGGATGACCGGATTGGAAACGCCGTTGGTCGTGGCGATGCGCAGCTCTCGCGACCCCAGCGGGGCGGCGGCGTCGAGCCTCCACTGAAGCGTGACGCTCTTGGCGTCGCCGACTGCGGGGGTGCCGAGCGACAACCCGCCGCGCGAAGACTCCAGGGTCACGGCCGCACTGCCCATCGCCTTCGGTGCCGCACCACCCAGCACGCCGGACGCACCCGAACCCGAGACGAAGACCGCGCTCGCACCGCCGAGGGCGTCGCCGGTGAGCGTGATCTGCTGGGTGGTGCCACGTTGGAACCAGATCCAGGCCGGAGTGTCGATCCGCGGCGCCGGCTGCGCCACGAGGGATCCGAGTCCTGTCGACAGGACGGCAAGCAGGGCGGGAAAACGCACAGGTTCGGAAGGCTTCGGGTTCAGGCAAACAGCCCGAGCACCGGCTCGGCCTGGACCAGTTCGCGGGGCTGGTTGAGGTGGTTCATCACCATGGTGTGGGGATCGATGCCCATCGCGTGGTAGATGGTCGCCACGATCTGCGTGGGATGAACGGCATTCTCCGCCGGGCTGCTGGCCGTGGCGTCCGACTTGCCGTAGAGCATCCCGCGTCCGACTCCGGCACCGGCGATGAACGCCGTGTAGCAATACGGCCAGTGATCACGCCCGTCCGGGGAATTGGTGTTGCCGCTGGTGCTGACACCGAGTCGCGGGCTGCGACCAAATTCGCCGAGGGCGACGATCAGTGTTTCCTTCAGCAGGCCGCGCTGATCCATGTCTTCGATGAGCGTGCTCAGACCGGAATCCAGCTTCGGGCAATGAAGATTGCGAAGCGGACCAAAATTGGCGGCGTGGGTGTCCCAGGCATCCACCGTGGGATCGCCGTTGGCCACCGCGGGCCAGTTCATCTGCACCACGCGCGTGCCTGCTTCGATGAGCCGGCGCGCCAGCAAACATCCCTGTCCAAAGGTGTGACGCCCGTACGCGTCGCGCAGCACATCGGGTTCCTTTGAGAGATCAAAGGCATCCCGCGCACGGCCGCTGCTCACCAAGTCGAAGGCCTTCTGATAATAGGCGTCGAGCGCATACTTACCGACGGCCTTCTCCATATCGGGCATGGCGGCATCCACCTGCTTGAGCAGCGTGGCGCGACGGCCGAGACGTTCCTTGGAGACCTCCTTGCGCAGCGTGAGATCGGCCAGATTGATCTCCTTCGCCGGGTCCTGATAAAAATAATACGGGTCGAAGGCCGCGCCGAGAAATCCCGCGGTGCCACCCTTGCCGATGACGTTCGACTCCTGCAGCGGACGCGGGAGCATGACGAAGGGCAGCATGGGCACCTCGGGCGGACGCAGACGCGAGATCTGCGAGCCCAGATGCGGAAAGTCGTTCGGGGCGGGCGGCTCGAGCTGGCCCGACGGCGACACGCGATCAGGCGTGTAGCCGGTCATGATCTGGTAAATGGCCGCCGTGTGGTTGAAGAGACCCACCGGCGTGTAGCTCATGGAGCGAATGAGCGTGGCCTTGTCCATCTGCCGCGCCAGCTTGGGCATGACCTCGCTGAGCTGGATGCCGGGCACCTTGGTGCGGATCGGCTTGAAGTCGCCGCGGATGTTGGAGGGCGCCTCGGGCTTGGGATCCCAGATGTCGATGTGGCTCGGGCCCCCCTGCAGATACAGAATGATCACCGACTTGGCCTTGCCCCAGCCGTTTTTCGGCGCACCCGATGCGGGACCCGCGGTCGGCGCCTGATCCGCCTGCAGGCGCAGGATGTCGGCAAGACTCAACCCCGCCAGCCCCGCGCCGCCGAGACGCAAAAACTCGCGACGACTAAAGCCATCACACGTGGCGCCGTACTGTCCGGGAATGGAGATCATACGAAATCAGAGGACTACCGGTTGAAGAGGAAGGCCGGACTGTTGAGGAGGGCCCAGGCAAGGTCCTGGGTGCCTTCGAGACGCTGCGGTCCGGTGCCGAGCTGAACGGCAGTGAGCTCCTTCTCGGTGGGCGGACGGTTCAGGCAACTGAGGTATACTTCCTCAATCACCTTCCGGTCGTCGGTCTCCGACGCCACCAGCTTGGCAAAGCGGTTGTCGGCGTTGGACACGCTGTCGCCGAGCGTCGGGCCGTTGATGAGGTTGAGGGCGTGCGAGAGGGTGACATTGCTCGACCGCTCGCATTCGCACGCGCTCTGGCGCTTGGGCCGGCCGAACAGGGTAAGGAAGTCGTTGCCACCGACCATGCCGTCGGGGACTTCCACGGCGCGCAGTCCGGCGGGCAGATCCTTGAAGGTCGGCCGGTGGCCGGTGGCCACGGCGACCGCGTCGAGCATCTGCTCCGCACTGAGCCGCCGTGGCAGGGCGTGCGAGAAGTTGATGGTGTCGTCCTCATTCCAGCGGTTGGGAACGATGCTGCGCTGGTAGGTCTCGGAGCGGCAGATACCCTTCATGAGCGCCCGCAGATCGTGGCCGCTGCGGATGAACTCCGCCGTCAGCGACTCCAACAGGGCGGGATTGCTGGCCGGGTTGCCGGCACGGATGTCGTCAACCGGATCAATGATGCCCCGGCCAAAGAAGTAGCTCCAGAAGCGGTTGACCGTGGACTTCGCGAAGTAGGGATTGTTGGTGGCCGTAAGCCATTGCGCGAAGGCGGCTCGGCGATCTTCGCCTTCCGCGATCGCGCGCGCCTCGCCGTACGGCACGTGCGGGGCGACCGGGAGATCGGTCTTGGGATGCTTTACCTCCCCGCCGTTGTAGTTCTGATAGACGATATCCTCCGACACCTGCTCGGAGGCGTAGGTCTCGTTGCCGCGGATCAGCGTGTCGCGTCCCAGGGTGCCGCGCTTGAAGGCCACCTGGGCAAAGTACGCGCCAAATGCGTAGTACTGGTTCTGGGTCCAGCGCTCAAAGGGATGGTCGTGGCACTTGTTGCAGTTGAAGCGCACGCCCAGAAAGGTCTGCGAGATGTCCTCGGTCATCTTGCCCGGATCGCGCAGGGCCCGCAGGTAGTTGCCCGCGGGATTTTCGAACGTGCTGCCGCGGGCGAGGACGAGATCCCGCACCATCTGGTCATAGGGCCGGTTGGCGGCGAGCTGATCCTGGATCCAGCGGCGGAAGACCCACACGCCCTTCTTGCCGAGGTTCTCGGAGTTGCACTGCAACAGGTCGGCAAACTTGTTGGCCCAGAATCCACCGAAGGCTTCCGAGCCAATCAGGGCGTCGATGAGCGCATCCCGCTTGGCCTGGGAGGGCGCGGGATCAGCCAAAAACGTGCGCACGCGGTCGGCTGAGGGCGGCTGTCCGGTGAGGTCGAGGGAAACCCGCCGGATGAATTCCGCGTCGGTGCAGCGCTCGGAAGGATTGATCCTGGCCCGCTGCAACTTGGCATTGATGTGGCGATCAATTTCGCCGCGCTCGGGCATGGCGGCGAACTGGAACCCGGTGCGATCGCCCATCACCATCACCTCGCGGGCGGCATACAGTCCCTCGTATCGAACCAGCACCGCCATCTCACCCCGGCGCAGCGCGGTGAGCGTGGCGTCCTTGACCAGGGCCACCTCCTCGTTGTTGCTGGAGAGGATGGCCTCGCGCGTGACATCGCGCGTGGAACCGTCGGGATAGGAGGCCAGAATCAGGAACTGCTGCTGCCGTCCGGGAAGATCCATCTCCACCTTCTCCGGCAGGATCCGAATCTCTCGCGCCCGGGCGCCCGCGGGAGCCTCGTATCGGGCGCCCTCGGCGATCCACTGGCGCAGCAGCTCATGATAGGTCGATCCGGGGCGGATTGCCTGACGCCCTTCATGCGGCACCTCGCCCAGGGGCTTGAGGAGCATGAGCGATTCCTCGACGCGCACCGGATTGATGCGCCGGCCACTGAGATCATTCACCAGCGCCTGATAATCGTACTCGGGGTCGTACCCTCGCAGGGAAAGTTTGAAGCCATTCTTGCCCTTGGCCGAGCCGTGGCAGGTGCCCTGGTTGCATCCGGTGCGCGCCAGAATGGGCTCGATGTCGCGAACAAATCCGACGGGACGCTGCTCGATACCGGCCACCGTGACCGGCAGACGCGAGGTCACCCCACCGGCCTTCACCGTCACCGTGGTCTTGCCCACCTCGGCAGGATGGAACTGGTGATGGTCATCCAGCTTCACGGCACTCCCGGAGAGCTGAAAGGTCGCCTCTGCCGTGAGATCGATCCGGGTGCCGTCCGCCCGTTCGCCGGTCACCAGAACGCCGCGGGCATCGCGCAGATCCTGAAGCACCAGCGATTCGGGCTCGAGGATCAGGCGCTTGATGGCAGGAAGGGCGGGCTTCGGCGGGATCACGCGATCGGGCGCCTTGTCCGCGCGGATCGACGCAAGCGACACCAAGCCCAGGACGGCGGCGAGAGCCGCGGTCGAGCGGCGCACGGAAGATCGAGAGGCGAGGCTCATGGATTCAGATCCGGGGGTAAACCCGGCGGGGGAAGATCTGAGAACGCTAGAGTCCGACCCATCCACCGGACAAGGCGGAATTCCAGAAGAACCGGCTCAGACGCCGACCGGGACCGGCGGGATGCCACTGCGGAAGCCGATCGATGCCGTCGATGCCTGACCATTGGTACTGCCGCGGCGGTACCCGGCGAGATCCACGGTCACGTGCAGGTACCCGAGGACGCGGAGCCGCTCCGCCACCAGAGCGGAATGGTTCTCCGCAAAAAAGCGGCCGAGTTCCGACGGGCCAATCTCGATACGCGCCAGATGGCCGGTTGTGAGCTCGTGATGACGCACCCGGACGTCGTGAAAGCCGAGATCCCGCAGCAGGTATTCCGCCTCCTCCACCATGATCAGCTTTTCGGGAGTGACCCGCTCGCCGGTCGGGATGCGCGAGCTCAGGCAGGCCATCTGGGGTTTGTCCGCGGTCGGCAGCCCGAGGCGGGCGCTCAGTTCCCGGATTTCAGCCTTGGTGAGTCCCGCCTCCTTGAGAGGGGCGCGCACACGGAATTCCGCGGCCGCCTGGGCTCCAGGGCGGTGATCGCCCACGTCCGAGGCATTCTCGCCGTAGACGATGCAGGCAAATCCCCCGGCACGGGCCCGTGGAACGAGCTCGGTGAACAGGGCGTGCTTGCAGAAATAACAGCGATTCCCGGGGTTCGCGAGATAGCGGTCGTTCTGGAATTCAGCCGTCCGGACCACCTCCACCGGAATGCCGTGCTTGCGGGCGATCTCCAGCGCCTCGGCCAATTCGCGACGCGGGAGGCTTGGCGAGTCGGCAATCGCCGCCAGCGCCCGGGCGCCCAGCACCTGGTGCGCCACCGCCGCCAGGAACACCGAATCAACGCCACCAGAATAGGCAACCACGCAGGAACCCAGCGACTGCAGCAGGTTCCGGAGCGTTTGATATTTGGCGTCGATCACCGCCGAAGCATGACGCTCAGGCACCTCTTGTCCAGCGACAGGGGGTGACCCGCCTTCCGGGTTTTGTGGCTTGGTTCGTTCCCGACAGTCGATCAAGATCCCCCGGTAACATGGAACGCACCCCGCATCGGACGCCCGAGGCGTACAAGCAGCTGGAACTGGCAAGTGCCGTCGTGCTTCTGTTCATGACCGTCTGGGCCCCGTGGGCCTTTGGAGCCGGCGGCCCGCCCTACCAGACCATTCTTTGCGGTGCCGGCCACCTTGCCGGGCTGCTCTTGATCGGGAAATGGGTGGTGCGTCGCGTCACGGGATACACCCCGGCGCGCTGGGCGGAGCCGACGCCGTTCGGCACCTGGGTGCTGCGCCTGATGGCAGCACTGACGGTGCTGTTCCTCGCCTACGTCGCGGCCGGCGTCTTCAACGCCCGCGCCGTCGGCGAATACATCCCTGCCGGCGCCGATCAGGGCGTGAACCTCAATTATGTCGAGCGGACACCCATTCCCTGGCTGCCTTCTAGCTACGACGCCCCGGTTTCGTGGAACGCGCTCTGGCGCTGGATGGGAATCGCCTGGGCATTCTGGGCGGCGCGCGACTGGTTTCTCGGTAAAACCCGCTCGGAGCGCCGCGAAACCGATCCGGAGGCCGTGGTCTATCCGGGATCGCGCCTTCGTTTGTGGCTGTGGGTGATTGCCAGCAGCACCTTTGCACTGGCCGCCGTCTCGGTGGTTCAGCGATTGGACGGCACGAACAAGCTGCTGTGGCTCATCACGCCGAAGCATCCCGATCCCAACACCCCGTGGGACTACCCCACCAACTTCCACTTCGGCCCGTTCAACTACCGCGGCAACGCCTCGCAGTATCTCAACCTGATCTGGCCTCTCGTCCTCGGCTTCTGGAAGTTCACCCGCGACCGGGAGCGCAAGGATCGCGGCATGAATCTCCGCATGGGCCAGGGACCGCACGTGCTGTTGCTGCCGTGGGCGCTGCTGATCGCGGCGGGCCCGATCATTTCCGGAAGCCGGGGTGGCGTCCTTGTGACTGCCCTCCTCGCCGTCGCCTTTGGCATCCTGTTCGCGGTCACCCCGTCGCGCTGGAGCCTGCTCCGCCGTTTGGGGGTTTTCGCAGGTGTCCTGCTGCTGCTGGTCGCGATGGTGTGGTTGGGTGGATCCACCTTCCTGAACCGCGTCCAGAATCCCGAGGCCGACCCCTCGTCCAACCGACGAACGGTGTATGAGGAGTGCTTCAGGATGATGTCCGATTTCAAGTGGCTCGGCTCCGGCGCCGACACCTTCGCCACCATTCAGCCGTTTTACCGCAAGGTGGTCTGGGAGCAGTGGACCGGCTACGCGCACAACGACCTGATGGAGTTCGTCATCACCCTGGGAGTCCTCGGCACCGGGGTGCTCTTGGTCCTGCTGGCTTTCGGCCTGCTGCTGCCCCGGCTCCATCGGCGTGAAGGCGGGGGGACGACCGGACTGATGATCTACTTCCAGCTCGCCATGATCGGTATGCTCCTGCACTCCATGCTGGATTTTCCATTCCAGATGGCATCGCTTCAGGTGGAATTTCTCTTGGTCCTCGCAGCGTTCTCCACGCTGGTGCAGAAGGATTCGGCATCCTCGGGCGATCACCGCCGATGAGCCGCACCCCGGATCCCGCGGAGTCTCAGCGGCGTCCGCGGAGGGCGCGTTGAAGCCGGGTGACGGCGAAGAAAACCAGAGGCTGAAGATAAAACAGGGCGAGGTAGATCTTCCCGATTCCCCCAAAGAACAGCGAAGTCCGGCCCTCGCTGAATGCCTGGAGTACCGCCGCCGCAAGCCGTACCGGCTTCTCCGAGGGGCGAAGCGGATCGATCACCGTACCAACGGTGACCACCAACAACCGCAGCCTGGGCCGCTCCGCGGCGAGGCGCTGGTAGTAGGACTCCAGCAGCTGCTTCAACGCCGAGTACACCAGCCGATCCGGGCTGCGCAGACGCGCCAGCACGGTGGAAATGACGATGATCGCGGGTGGCTGCGGCTGCCGGGCAAGCAGGGCCTCCATCAGCGGGACACGGGACGCCACATCGGCCAGCACGAGTCGCTGCATTGCCCCGGCCGGCACCTCGGAATCACGGAGCGACGACGACGCGGAGGCGGCATCGATGATCAGGTCCAACGGACCATCACCCAACCCGGCCAATGCCGTGGATGCATCGCGAATCTCCCCCAGGTCAATCGTCAGCGCGGAGCATCGTGTCGCGCCCGCCGACAGCGCGGCCTGGACCGCCTGGTCCAATTTGGAGCGGTCCCGCCCGAGCAACCAAAGCGTGTTCCCGGGAGCAAACGCCCGGGCCAGGGACACACCCACCTGTGAACTCGCGCCAAGGATGAGGATTTGCATGGTGACCGAGTCAGCCTTTGTCCTGCGGGTCTCGCGTACCACCCCCGCCGGCGGCCGGGATCATTTCGGGGAAACCGATTGTATCAGACGGTGCGCCTCCTCAATCGGAAGCGTCTTCCCGGTAAACAGCATCCGGACCGTGTAGTAGGCGATGCACAGATCGCACCAGAAGATGTTCGCCCCCTCGGTTTTGTAGAGCTTCGAGTACATGCACTCCAGCTCGAGGCGCTGCTCGGGAGTCTGGTTGAGCTTGCCGACCACCTGGGTGATGCCGGTAAGGCCGGCCGGACTGTCAAAGCGGTGCTCCCATCCCTCGAACTGCTGGAGCAGCTTGATGTTGTCGAGCGGCAGCGGCCGGTTGCCGATGAGGCTCATGCCGTGCAGCAGCACGTTGAACAGCTGGAGGATTTCAACCAGCTGGGTGCGCTCTAGAATCCGGCCCAGTGGCGTATACACCTCGCAGCTCAGCGGGATGTCCAGATAGCCGCTGCGCATGAACCGCTCGCGCAGACGGTATTTCGGCGACGTGGCATCGCGCACCATGGTCCGAAACTTCAGCACCGACACGCAATTGCTGAGCGAAATGTAGCGCTTCGAGATGTAGAAGACCGGGTAGCCCTCAACGATGAAGATAAGGACCGGAATCAACAGCAGGACCGGGGACAGGACCAGCAGCAGGACAAACGCCACCACCACGTCGGTAAACCGTTTGGCGAAGTTGGAATATTTGAATCCGACCTCCGGGGTGGGCGGCGATCCAATGACCTCCGAGGGGTTGTACACCGAAAAGCGCCCGAGCAGCAGCACGCCGGCGATGCCCGCCGAGAGGATGAGGAGCACGCGCACCAGGTAGTGCCAGAAGCTCTGGTAGGTGAGCTCCGACGCCATTATTTGACGCAGCAGCTGGCCGGCATACATCACGACCAGCGCAATGGCGGCGAGAATCAGGAGCCGAAAAAAACGGTTCATCCGGTGCTTGGCGGTCGGCGTGGAGATCAGGAGGGCACCGCCGCAGGCACGGAACGGTGGGCGTAACGCATCAGCACCCAAAACAGCCGGAGGGCGCGCAGATACCGGGGGATGAATCGCTTGGGCTCGTCCAGACAGCGGGCCAGCCATCCCAGCATCAGGCGGTCCACGAGGGGATGAATGCTGGCCTGTCGTCCGGACAGAAAGGCAATGGCTGCGCCTGTGCAGACGATCGCGGGACGGTACGACAGTCGCGACAACAGGAAGTGGCCAAGAATCTCCTGGGTGCCGCCGCCAATGTTGATCACCACATAGCGCGGGCGATGCTGCTCGATCAGCACCAAAAGCGGCCCATCGATCACTGACCCCTTCGGGTACTTGGGGGCCAGATAACAGTGGCGCGGTTCGACGGGGATTCCCTGGCCGTTCAACCAGGCGAGATTGCAATCCTGATCCTGCTGGGAGGGCATCACCCAGAAGGTCGCATCCTTCGCCCGGAACACCGGGTCTCCGATCAACGCCCGCAAAAACTGGAGACCGGAAATTCGATGCAGGAATTCGCCGGTGCGGAGAAACCAGAGGAGCACCATGTAACTGCTGTCGCTGATCGCGAACGTCGACCCCTCGACCGCCTGCCGGTAACCCTGGTTCTCGCCCAGTTCCGCGAGGGCTGGAGCCGCCGGAACCACGATCAAGCCTCCCTTTTGAACCTCCTGAAGGAGTTCTTGCTGGGTGCCGTCAAAATAGCGAATCCCTAGAATTGTCCGAAAAGTCATAGTTCGCGCCCGCCACGCCCGATTCTCGCAACCACGGGCGTTTAACCGGAATGCCGGCAATCGCTCCGGCGGCAGCCTGCGGCCAAAAGCCGATTTGTAAAGAAACACCTCCTGCCGTCAAGGCACTTGGCCCGGGCGTTCAGGCACCCCGAATCCCTAAGAGCGCGCCCGGGCAACCGGCACCCCGGCGCCCCGGCGGGTCTCCGGCAGCGAGCGGATGTACTCCCCGTAGCCCGATTTGGAGACGGAATCCGCGAGGTGGAGCAGCTGTTCATCCGAAATGAAGCCACGCCTCCAGGCAATTTCCTCCACGCAGCCGATCTTGAATCCCTGCCGTGCCTCAATGACCTGCACAAACAGGGAAGATTGCAGTAGGGAATCGAAGGTGCCGGTGTCCATCCATGCGGTTCCGCGCGGCAGGACCCGGACGCTCAGCTTCCCCTCCTGGAGGTAATCGCGGTTGAGATCGGTGATCTCGTATTCGCCGCGCACCGACGGTTTCAACGCCTTGGCGCGGCGCACGACCGTCTTGTCGTAGAAATAGAGACCCGGCACGGCATGGGACGACTTGGGATTGGCCGGCTTCTCCTCAATGGAGAGCGCCTTGCCGGCCTCATCGAACTCCACCACGCCAAATCGCTCGGGATCCTTTACCGGATAGGCAAACACCGTCGCCCCGTCGGGCTGGCGGCAGGATCGCAGCAGATCGCCAAAGCCCGCCGCGTAGAAGATGTTGTCGCCCAAAATGAGGCAGACATCGGAATCCCCGATGAACTCCTCCCCGATGACGAACGCCTGCGCGAGGCCGTTGGGGACGGCCTGTTCCGCATACTCAAACCGACATCCCAGGCGTGACCCGTCCCCGAGAATGTCACGGAACCGGGGAAGGTCCTTGGGCGTGGAAATGATGAGCACCTCCCGAATGTCCGCCAGCAGCAGGGTCGACAGCGGATAATAGATCATCGGCTTGTCATACACGGGCAGCAGCTGCTTGCTGACCACCTGGGTCAACGGGTGCAGCCGGGTCCCGGAACCACCGGCGAGAATAATGCCTTTCATACTGGATGAGAGAAGCGGGCGTGGACTCACCGTCCGGACGCCCATGTCGAGATTGCCATGCAACCTAGGCGCAGCGGTTCGGAAAATCACCCAGAAAAACCGCGCGACGATGCCCAGGAGGCCCAACTCGACGGCCGTGCCTACCGGCGCTCCCGCCCAAGGGATGGCCGAAGCGGTACAGGCGTTGATGCGGCATTGGTGCGGAACGCCGATCGGAACAACCAGAAGTTGCGGAACAGGATCTCGGTGGTTTCCGAGAGCCGGGCGGCCTTGTCCGCCAGTCGGGACACGTTCTCCACAAGATTCGTCTGATTCACCTTGGCGTTGAATCCGTTGGCGGTGTCACGCAGATCGTTGAGGGTCCTCCGGACATCCACCAGCACCGGTCCCAGTTCCTCAGAACGCAGCCTCGCCTCGCCCAAGGTCTGCTTCACCTGAGCCATGATGGGGGTCAGTTCCTCGGATTTCTTCGTCACCGAGTCGAGGACCTGATTCAGCTTGGCCTTGGTATCCACCGGCAACACCAGATCCCCCACCCCGCCGTCGCGCGCCAGCCGAGGTTCGAGCTGGCCTGTGATCCGGGCCATCCGTCCCAGGATCTCATCCAGGTTGGCGGTCGCCCTCGGTAGCGCACCATCGATCACGCCGCTGATCCTGTCCACCTTGCCCATGATCCGCTGGGCCTGCGCGAGCAGCGTCTCCGACTGATCCAAGGCCAGGTAATACCCCTTCGCACCATTGGTGATGGCCCCGTACTTGAGGAACTTATTGGTCCGATCCGCCGAGGGGGACTTGTACGCGAACTGATCCCACAACACCCCGAGGTGTCCCCCGGGAAGGTTGGTCACCGTCACCAACGTCTCCGGCGACCCCACGGAAACATCGAGCGTGACGCCGCCCGCGACCTCAACGGGAAACCCGCCGATCGTTACCCGCGAGTCGGTGTTGATGTATCCGGGATAGGGATCCCGAATGGTGAACGCGACGAACACGTTGAAATTGTTGGTCGCGTAATAGTCCCAGCTGCGCCGCAACTCGAGGTTCACCGGCTCCACGTGGGTGACCCGCCCGACACGATAGCCCATCAGCTGCACCGGGGTTCCTTCATGGATGCCGGTGGCCTGGGATAGGTAGGTGTAGTAGGGCACCTCGGTCACCCACCAGCCACGCGCCTCGCCGGTGGTGCGAACAAACCAGGTGACGAAGCCTGCCGCGCTGAGCCCGGCCATGATGAGGAACACCACCACAAGCCATTCCACCTTGTGAAGCCGGGTCCGAAGCTGCGGAGTAAGATCTTGGAGGGCCATGGGAATTCAGAATGCGTCACCGAGCACTTCGCGCACCGGGTCTTCCGTGAGCGCCATCACGCCGCCGGAATCGCCGAGCAGTTGGAAGGCACCTCGATGGATTAGGGCAAAGCGATGTCCAATGGAAAGGAAAGGCCGCAACATCTCGGTGCCCACGATCACGGTCGCGGGCTTCCGATGCAGCCACGGTGATCCGGCAATCAGGGAGGTCACGATGGATCGCCACCAGCGGATTTGTCCCGAGTCGAGGCCGGCCACCGGATCGTCCAGCACCACGAGTTCGGGCCGGAGGGCAAGCGCGCGGGCAAGCGCCACGCGCAGCCGCATGCCGCGGCCCAGCCGGGACGGCATCGCGCCGACTACCGCCTGCAGCTCGAGCCATTCGAGCAGCGGGCGCACCTCCTCAACCGCCGCCTCCATCGACATCCCCTGATGATAGCGAAGCGGCAGGGTGACGTTCTCGATTGCCGTGAGGGAACCAAACAAACGTCCACTTCCCGAAAACAAAAATCCAACGCGGGTCCGGATGTCGGAAACCGCATCTCCACGCAGTTCCGCCACGGGACGCCCGAACAGCTGGAGCGCCCCGGCGACTACGGGCCGCAAGCCCGCTGCGGTCTCGAGAAACGCCGACACACCGGAACCCTGCACACCGGCCACCACCCAACACTCCCCGGTTTCCACCGACCAATCCACCGCCCGAACCGCCCCGCGGCCGGAATGGCTGGCTTCCGCGATTTCGACCGCGGTCATTTCCAGGATTGGTTGCGTGGCCATGGCCGGTACTAGAGGACGAGATACAGCGGCACAAACAAGGCATCGAGAAGCAGGCACCCGATGCCACAAATGGTCACGGTGCGCGTGGTCGCAGCACCGACCTCTTCAAGCCGGATTGGCTGGGCCAGGCCCTGATAGCAAATCACCAGCCCGATCAGGCACCCGAACAGTCCGGTTTTCACCGCCAACAGCGGAAAATC
>CANGMO010000002.1 GCA_947454295.1 Verrucomicrobiota bacterium
GGCTGTCCTTAGGGGTGAGCGTGTAAAAGAGCTGCGGCACCGCGTGCAGCTCCTTCTGGTTGTCGTAGGCCACGCCCGCCGGCGACCGGTAGCGGACGCCGAGTGAAAGACCATAGATTCCAACCCGAAGCTGCTGGCCTTCAATCTGCGTGATTCCTGCGGGATTGTAGAACACGGCCGAGGCGTTGTCGGCGGTGGCGACGAACGCTTCGCCACGCGCGGTGGCGACGGCGTCCTGGTCCGGAAGTCGAAATCCGGTGGCGTGGACGCTGGGCAATCCGGCGACGGCCACCGCGGCAAGCGCGAGGCACTGCGGGATTCGATGTGACGGGATCAGGTGCATGATGTGTGTGTGGTTGCGGAATTCGATGGAGCGAAGGCCTTCACGGGGATCACGGACGTCGGCCTTCGGGCGCCTGCGTCGACCTGTCCGCCAGGGCGGCCGCACGGAAGAGGCTGTTGGCCCCGGTCCACTCGGGAACACGCTCGGCCAATCCGGACCAAAGAGCCATCAAGGCGAGCAACGGACGCATGGGGTACCGGTTGACGATGATTTCCGCCCGATCGTGGGTCAACGCCCGCAGGACCGCCGACGCAACCCGCTCCGGTGAGCACGCCGCGAGCAGCAGCGGTGCGGAGCGCCCGGTACGCCGACGCATGCGTGCATAGATGCCGGCATCCACAAATCCGGGCGTCACCACCGATGCACTCACGCCGGTGCCCCGATAGGTATTCCGAAGCGAAAAGGTGAAGGCACACAGGCCGGCCTTCGACGCAGCATACGGCTCCTGGCAGGCCGGGCCGGCCTTCCCCGCCAGCGAGGAAATATTCACAATGTGACCACGCCTGCGCGCCAGCATGCCGGGCAGAACGCCACGGGTGAGCATCATGGGCGCCTCCAGGTTGACCGACATCACCTCGCGGATCTGCTCGGGCGAAAGTTCGTGATAGGGTGCGGAGTATTCGACACCCGCATTGTTGACCAGCACGTCCACATGACCTAGCCGCTCTGCGGCGGTTTCCAAGGTGAGCCGCCGCCCCGCGTCCTCCCGCAGATCCGCCACCAGGTGCGTGGCACGGACACCTCGGGCGCGGGCCACCGCGCAGGCATCCTCAAGCCCCACTCCCGGATAGGCGACCAGCAGCAAATCCATCCCGGCGCCAGCAAGCGCCGACGTCAATGGAAGGCCCAAGCCTCCGTTGGCACCGGTAAGGACGGCAGTTCGCCCGGTGGTCGTGGTGATCATGAACGGTTTCAGCGCGTTGAATCCAAGAATTCCCGCCAGGCGGGCCTGGAGTGCCTTGCAGAGTGCAACCAGTGCCCTAAGAAAACCCAAATACTGTATCCGCTAGGAGTGCGACGTTAGGTGTAGTCCTGATTTCTGCCGAGAAAAAACCGCGTTCCGACCCATCCATTCGCCTTGGGGATTCCTTAGGGTCCTACGAGGTTTTCACTTGCCGTCATGATCTTCGCAGGCGACTTATGATGCGTCGCATGAGTCCTCGAATCGCGTCCCGATCTCCGCGCGGAGTTGCCGCGCTCGCGATGCTCTTCGTCATGCTCCAGCTGACCATCTGCAGTCCGCTGCTGCCGCTCGCCACCGCCGTGGCGGCCTGGGTGGATGGAGATCATTCAGTCTGCTTCGTTGCACGTCCCGGTGAAGTCCACCTTGAATTGCGGCATGCCCGGGGCACCGGACCCCTTGAGCCGATTCACCACCACGGTGCCACCACGCGTGCGCTGCTGGTTTTCTCCGAGCCTGCTTCGCCCACGGATCCGGATCACATCCTCGAATTTGCCTCGGGCCAGCTCTTTTCCCGGGAAACCCGCGCGTCGCTGCGCCAGGCCACGGTGGTTGAAGAAGCGCTATGGATGTCCACCGCCGGCGTCCCAATCGAGGCATTCCCCAGCGGCGACCTCCTCCTGGCCGGACAACTTCCACAGCGGGCCAGTTTCGGTTGGAGCCTCCCGGGCTTCCTTGAACCGGCACCGGCACCGGCCTTGTCCGGAACGGTCGTCCTGGTGATCTGAATCCCACGCCCACACGCGTCGTGTCGCGCACCGGGTCTGATCATCGGACCAGCGTGTGACACCTACAGCGTGCGTGTTCCTCCGAATGTCGGAGGGTCTCCCCCCTCCGGCGTTGGTTCTCCCAACGGTTTGTCCCCCTTTCTTATTTCGTCTCGCCCCGCCATGAAATCCGTCGTTTTCCGTGTTGGTCTGTTTCTCAACCTGATCGCTCTTGCCGGCTCGATCCGCGCTGCCGACTCGACGCCGTCCCCGTCAACGCCGCCCTCCTCCGTCGACCTGCTCGTGACCGAGGTGCTCACGAAGAATCCCGAGCTGCGCTACTACGACGCCGAGCTGACCGCGGCGCGAGCCCAGCTCAAGACCGCGGCGCAGCTGTCGCCGCCTGAGGTCAATGGCAGCCTCGGCCGCAAGCGCACCACCGACCTCACGGGTACGCTCGCCGGCGAGGGCACGGCTTGGAGCGCCGGGGTCTCCCAGACCTTTGAATGGCCGGGGCGACTGGGTCTCCGGAAGGCCATTGCCAATCGAGATCTGGTGCTCGCCGGTCTGGGACGTGCCCGCTTCACCAATGCCCTGGCCGGACGCGCCCGCTCCCTGGCCTTCGGCGTCGCCGCGGCGGCGGAACAGCGACGCGTTGCCGGTGAGGTGGCCGACCGGTTTCACGCGCTGCGCGAAGTGCTCGTTCAGCGCGATCCGGCCGGAGTCGCGCCGGCCCTGGAAATCCGCATTCTGGAGGCCACGGAACTCAGCCTGCGCCGGAAGGCCGCCAAGGCGGAACAGGAGTGGAGCACGGTGCGAACCGAATTGAACCTGCTTCGCGGTCAGCCGGCGGATGGCCCACTGAATCTCACCTGGGTAGAGCCGGCGCTCGGAGCCTCCCCGCGGCTGGAATCGGTGCTCGCCGCAGCGCAGACCAACAACTTCGACCTGCGGGTCCGCGTGGTGGAGCTGGAGCAGCAGGGATTCCGGGTCGATCTGGCACGCAATGAACGCTGGCCCGCGTTTACAATCGGCACCCATTACTCCGAGGAACGCTCCGACGCGCGCGACCAGATGGTGGGACTCTCGGTCAACTTTCCCCTGCCGCTGTGGCGCAACAACACGGCACGAACCGAGGCCGCCCAGGCCCGTCGCATCCAAGCCGAGTCGGTGCTGTCGACCGCGCGACGCGACCTCGAGCGGCGACTCACCGTGGCGGTGAACAGCTACGCCGCGCTCACCACCGAATTGCAGCGCTGGCGCCCCGACACTGTGGAGCAATTCCGCGCCGCGGCGGAGTTGGCGGACCGGCACTACCGGCTCGGCGCAGTACCCGCAACGACCTACGTGGAACTGCAAAAGCAATACACCGAGGCCGTGGATGCCTGGCTGGAGACCCGACGCGAGGCCATCGAGCACGCGCAGGAAATTGAGCAGCTCTCCGGGATTCCCGTGCTGCCAGGTAATCGTGCGGCGTCGCAACCCTCCACCGAGGCCACCCCATGATCGACCGCATCCTGGAATTCTCACTGCGTCAGCGGACCGTCGTCCTGCTGGCCGCCGTGCTGGTGCTCGGATTCGGCCTCTGGTCGGCCCGCGAGTTGCCCATCGATGCCGTTCCCGACATCACCCAGCCGCAGGTGCAGGTGAACACCGAGGTGCAGGCGCTTGCTCCGGAGGAATCCGAGCTGCTCGTCACCCGAATCCTGGAGCAGGAGCTCGCCGGGCTTCCCGGCGTGACCGAGATGCGGTCGCTCACCAAGTTCGGCCTCTCCCAGATCACGCTGCAATTTGACGACGGCGTGGACGTCTATCGCAGCCGGCAACTGGTCACCGAGCGGGTCCAATCCGTGCGCGATCACCTGCCCCCGGGCTCCGAGCCTCGTCTCGCCCCCATCACCACCGGCTTGGGCGAAATCTTCTACTACACCCTCGCCTGGCAGGCGGACGCAAAGCAGGCGCCCAAAACGGAGGCCGAACGCCTCATGGAATTGTTCGAGGCCCAGGAATACATCGCGAAACCGTATCTGCGAGCCACCCCCGGTGTCGCGGAGGTGAATTCCATCGGCGGATACGAACGGCAGTTCGTCCTGCATCCCGATCCCGAACGACTTCGTGCCGCCAACCTGACCTTCTCGGAACTGGCGGAGATCGTGGGTCGAAACACCCTCAATTCCGGTGGCGGCATCGTGAATCAGGGTGGCCGCAAGCTCATCGTGCGCGCGGTAAGCCGACCCCAGACCGTCGAGGACCTCGGCAACCTGCCGGTCAAATTCGCCGCGGGTGTTCAACCCATCCGGGTTCGCGATCTGGCCACCGTGGACGTGGATGTCGCCCCGCGTACCGGCGCCGCCACCGAGAATGGACGCGAAGCCGTGCTGGGCACGGTGATGATGCTGTCGGGCGAAAACAGCCGCATCGTCGCGCATCGCATCGGCGAACACATGAAGCAGCTGCAGGACCGCCTGCCGCCGGGCATGGAGGTGCGGGTCCAATACGACCGGTCGGAGCTGGTGGATCGGACCATCGCCACGGTGAAGAAGAACCTGTTCGAGGGTGCCATCCTTGTGGTCGTCGTGCTGCTCGCGCTGCTGGGCAGCTGGCGCGCGGCGCTCATTGTGGCCACCGCCATTCCGCTCTCCTTCCTGTGCGCGCTGGCCGGCATGACGCGGCTGGGGCTTTCCGGAAACCTCATGAGCCTCGGCGCTGTGGATTTCGGCCTCATCATCGACGGGGCCGTGGTGATCGTGGAGAACATCGTCCGGCAGCTGGCGCATCGTCAGCAGCATCTCGGCCGTCCACTCAATCCGGCCGAGCGCGCCAAGACCGTGCTCGCCGCGTCCAAGCAGGTGGCCAGCCCCATGTTCTTTGGGGTGCTGATCATCACCGTGGTCTATCTGCCGCTGCTCGCGCTGTCGGGCATCGAGGGCAAGATGTTCAAGCCGATGGCCCTCACCGTGATGCTGGCCCTCGGGGCCGCCCTCGTGCTCGCCCTCACCCTGATGCCAGCCCTCGCATCCCTCTGTCTCGGCGGTTCGGTGAGTGAGTCCGACAATGCCCTCATGCGACACACACGCGCCCTGTACGCCGCCCTGCTGGCCCGGGCCATGAAACTTCGATTGCCGCTGGTCGGTGGCGCGGTGGCGCTGTTCGCGCTCTCCGCGTGGGTGCTCACCCGACTCGGCGCGGAGTTCGTTCCCAAGTTGGATGAAGGCTCCACCACGATGATGCTGTACCGCCCGGTCGGACAGAATCTCACGACCGCGGTCTCCAACCAGATCCAGCTCGAGTCGTGGATTCCCAAGGCATTCCCGGAGGTCTCCCGCGTCTTTTCCCGGGTGGGAACCGCCGAAGTGGCCACCGATCCGATGCCACCCAACGAGGCGGACTTCTACGTCTTCTACCGGCCCCGCTCCGAATGGAAGCCGCGCGACGGCCGCGTCCCCACCAAGCCCGAGCTCGCCCGCCTGATCGCCACCGAACTCCAGCAGAAGTACACCAACACCACTGCGCTGGTGGCCCAACCCATCGAGATGCGTTTCAATGAAATGCTCGAGGGCGTGCGGGCGGACCTTTCGGTGAAGGTTTTCGGCCCCGATTTTGAACAACTCGAATCCCTCGCCTCGCGCATCAAGGAACTGCTCGAAAAACTGCCCGGTGCGGGTGAGGTTGAATTCGAAACGGAGGGACGTTCCCCCGTGCTGACCATTACGGCGCGCCAGGACGTGCTCGCGCGTCGCAACATTCCCTCGGCCTCGGTGAACGCGGCCATCGCCACCGCGCTGGCGGGACAAACCGTCGGCACGCTTTCGCACGACGGCCACGTCCATGATGTCGTCGTCCGCCTGCGTGGGGACCTTCGGGATCGTGTGGATCAGATCCGCCAGCTCGATGTCCGCGTGGGCGAGCTCGGGCTGGTGCCGCTTCAGGATCTCGCGGACATCCGCATCGTGGACTCCGTCGAACCCATCCGTCGCGACGACGGACGACGGCGGGCCGCGTTGATGATCAATCTCAACACCTCCGATGTGGAGGGCTGGGTGACCCGCGCGCAGGCGCTGGTGCACGAAAAGGTCCCGATGCCCGACGGCTACACCGTCGAATTCGGCGGCCAGTTCGAGCATCTGCAGGAGGCCCGGGCGCGGCTGATGATCGTGGTCCCGGCGGCCCTCGGGCTGATCTTCGCCTTGGTGTTCCTCGCCTTCGGCAGCCTCAGGCAGGCGATGATCGTCTACTCCGGCATTCCCCTCGCGCTCACCGGCGGCATCCTGGCGCTGGCCGCCCGCGGGATGCCGTTCAGCATCACCGCCTCGGTGGGATTCATCGCCCTGAGCGGCGTGGCGGTGCTCAACGGTGTGGTGATGGTCAGCTACTTCAACGAACTGCGCGAGGAGGGTCGCGAACTGCTCGACGCCGTAACGGAAGGCGCGCTGACGCGACTCCGCCCGGTGTTGATGACCGCCATGGTGGCGTCGTTCGGCTTCGTCCCGATGGCCCTTGCCACCGGTGCGGGAGCCGAGGTGCAGCGTCCGCTGGCCACCGTCGTGATCGGCGGCATCGTCAGTTCCACCGTGCTCACGCTGCTGCTGCTGCCGGTGTTGTACGCCTGGGTCGAATCCAGGGCCCACGCACGGACACTTGCCTCCGAGGGCAACGAGGGATGAACTAGCTGACAGGCCCACCCGGCCACCGATGCCCTATTCCCATCCGCAGCCCCTGGATCGCGCCGAGGCGTTCCGCCAGGTGCGTCACCTCCTTCCCGGCGCCGCAGCGCTCGCGGCGCTGGCGGGTTACGTCAACTCGGTCGTGCTCGGGTTTTTCCACACGCCGGTCAGCCATATGACCGGCGCCGTTTCCCACCTGGCCATCGACATCGCCATCGGCCGCGCCGCCGATGCCGTCGCCTCGGTCAGCATCGTTCTCGGATTCGTGTCGGGAGCGATCCTCTCCGGCATCTTCGTGGGCGCCTTCAAACTGATCCCGAATCGCACCTATGGCCTGGTGATGATGTTCGAGGGCCTCCTCCTCGCCGCCGCCACCGGTCTCCTGATGGCGCGTCACCGGCTTGGACTGCCCGCCGTGGCCATGGCGTGTGGACTGCAGAACGCCATGACCAGCAGTTATTGCGGTCTGATGATCCGGACCACACATGTCACAGGGACCATGACCGACATCGGCGTGATGATCGGTCACTGGATCCGGCATCGCCACATCGACCGGACCAAGCTGGGGTTCATCACCACCGTCGTAGCGGCCTTCGGGTGCGGCGGATGGGCCGGGGCATTCGCCGACGCACGGTTTGGTCCGCAATGCCTCAGCCTCGCCTCCCTTGGATGCCTGGTGGCCGGGGCTGTCTTTTGGAGGATCACGCGCGACGGCTTCAACGGAATCCCTGAGGCAACCGAGCCACGCCCACCGAGGACCACCATTTTTCCGGAAGCCTGAAGCCGCAGGCTTGCCCCGCCTCGGACGCTGGCGTCTCATGGCGTCCCCTTTCCATGAACTGTTCCCCCCTTGTTGCGCTTCCCCTGCTTCTTGGCGTGTCGCTGATTTCCGCGCTGGCGGATGGGCCGGCCGACAATCGGTCCGACCAGGTTCGCCGGGTTCCGCCGCCGGGCGTCGCGGTTCCCGAGGCCGCCCGCAATGAACTGGCCGAGGGCGTCGCGAAACTTGGCGCCGACCTCGAAGCCCTGAAGACCGAGCTCTCGAAGAAGCCCGCGCTGCTCGCCCGGCTGCCGGATGTGCAGATCTATCACAAGGCCGTGGATTGGGCGCTGCGCTATGACGAGTTTTTCCGGACCAACGAGGTCGATGCCGCCCGCCTGCAATTGAAGGTGGCCGCCGAGCGGGTGGCCGCCCTGCGCGGCGGATCCGCCCCCTGGACCGCCCAAACGGGGCTCGTTGTGCGTGGATATCGCTCACGCATTGATGACTCCGTGCAGCCCTACGGCCTGGTGGTGCCTGCGTCGTGGTCCACCAATTCCCCGCAGCCCTTCCGACTCGATTTCTGGTTCCACGGCCGCGGCGAGAATCTGAGCGAACTGGCCTTCATCCACGACCGCTCCCGCAACCCCGGCGAATTCACCCCGGCCAACGCCTTCGTCCTCCATCTCTACGGCCGCTACTGCAATGGCTCGCGGTTTGCCGGCGAGACCGACTTCTGGGAAGCGCTTGAGGACGTGCGAAAGCACTACCCGATCGACGAAAACCGCATGGTGGTTCGCGGCTTCTCGCTCGGCGGTGCCTCGGCGTGGCACATCGCCACCCACTTCGCCAGCCGTTGGGCCGCCGCGGCTCCGGGCGCCGGCTTCAGCGAAACCGCCGATTTCCTCAAGGTCTTCCAGAACGAGGAGCTTCGTCCTGCCGACTGGGAACAGAAGCTCTGGCGTCTCTACGATTCCACCGCCAACGCACTCAACGTGTCGATGGTGCCTCTGGTGGCCTACAGCGGCGCCGACGACCGTCAAAAGCAGGCGGCCGATGTCATGGCCAAGGCCCTGGAAAACGAGGGCATGGAACTCACCCACATCATCGGCCCGAAGACCGGCCACAGCTACGAGAAGAACGCCAAGGCCGAGATCAACCGGCGACTCGACCTGCTCGCCGCCCGTGGACGTGATCCCCTGCCCCGCACCGTTCGCCTGATCACACACAGCCTTCGTTACAACACCCAGGCATGGGTCAGCATCGAGGGCATGGGCCAGCACTGGGAGCCCGCCCGGGTCGAGGCGCGGATCAATCTCGATGACAACGAAATCGCCGTGACCGCCACCAACGTTACCGCGGTGCGCTTCGACATGGCGTCCGGGCTCTGCCCGCTGGATCCCAACGTGCCGGTCACCGTGTCGATCAACGGCGACAAGGTCACCACGCGCCCGCCGCAAACCGACCGATCCTGGACTGCCAGCCTGGTATTGCGCGGACCGGCCTGGCGTTTCGAGCCGCTGCCTGGGGACGACCTGCGCAAGCGTCATGGATTGCAGGGCCCCATCGACGACGCCTTCATGGATTCCTTCCTCAACGTCCTTCCGACCGGCGAACCCATGAACGCCAGCACGGGCGCGTGGGTGAAGAAGGAATCCGAGCACGCGCTGGAGCACTGGCGTCGGCACTACCGCGGTGACGCGAAAAAGAAGAACGACACCGAGGTCAGCGATGCCGATATCGCCGCCAACAACCTCGTCCTCTGGGGCGATCCCTCCAGCAATCGTCTGCTGGCGCGCCTGGCGGATCGCCTTCCCGTTCGCTGGACCGCTTCGGGACTGCAGCTTGGAACCCGCCAGTTCAATGCGGGAAGCCACATGCCGGTGTTGATCTTCCCCAATCCGCTCAATCCGTCACGGTACGTGGTGCTCAACAGTGGATTCACCTTCCGCGAGTACGACTACCTCAACAACGCCCGCCAGACACCGAAGCTGCCGGACTGGGCGATCGTCGACATCTCCAAGCCGGTCACACCGCGCGCTCCCGGCGGCATCGTCGCCGCCGGATTCTTCGGCGAGCGCTGGGAGGTTAAGTAAGGGAGCCAGCCGCCCACACCGGGGCCGGCTCCAGCTCGGCAAGCGGCTGCCGCAGGGCTACTGCGGTCCCCTGAGACGGTAGGAGGTGTGGCTCCGCTGCGCGTTGCGGATTTGCCACAACGCCTTGGCGGATCAGACCGCCAAGGGCCTCCAGCATCGCGTAGCGCTTCCGATAGAGCGACCGCTTGTTTGATGGAATGGCGTCCAGGGCCCTCACCAAGTGCCGCGACGGAAGCGTGTAGTTGCCGTCGTCGTTTCGTGCGCCCTGGCATTCGGCCCAGAATTCGTCGTAGCTCGCCCGGATTTCCCGACGCTTCCGGAAGTGCCGGTAAATGTGCTCCGAATCGCCGACGGCCCGGATTTCCGAAATCTCCCAGGCTTCTGCAAGGGACTGAACCGCGAAGACCAGCAACGCCTTCGGTCGAAGCCCATGCATCGATCGCGTCAGAGCCACGATCTCGTCCCGGTCATTGGCACCACGGCGCCCTTGAATGCCGCCGACAAACAGAGAGCGGGCTGCGTCCCCTCCCTGCCAATTCGTCACCGTGAAGGAGAGGGTGAAGATCGCCTCCCCCAGGACCGCATCCTGAAGCGCCAGCGTCAGCTCCCCTTCCTTCTCGAATTGATCGTCATAGCGCAGCCGGAGCGAATAGCGGGCCGGATCGGAGGCCGGCAACTCCGCCAGGTTTAGGCCTTCTACGGAGCTCACTTCGCGACGCCTCGACGCGTCCAGGGCGTCACCCACAAACCGGTAGTGTTCCCGCAGGAGATGGAGCCGCTTCGCCACGGTCACCCGACGATGCAGATACGGCCGCTGGAGCTTGCTGTAGAGGCGTGGATGGGCCCGAACCAGATCGGCCAGCTCCGGAGCCGCGAGGCGTTCAAACCAGGCGGTGGACCGCCCCGGCGTTAGCAGCGCGCGGGCACAATACTTCAATCGGGCGAGTTGATCGCCCCATCCAGGGTCCGGATGTACACGTCCGGCCGTGCGACTCAGGGTCGCAAGCAAAGTCATCAAATGGGCAGCGGTCGGATCGCAGGGAATTTGCGTCCAACCCGTGTGGAGAAATGGGGATGCCAGCGTTTGGGACGCGCCGGCTGAGTTTCCCCCCCTCCACCGATGGGTGGTTGACGGGATGGGAATATTACCCGGAATCAATTATTTCAATGTCAGAGTTTCACCCACAGAAACCTGACACGAATGCTGATTCATCAACGTCCTGGCGCAGGATTTTACCAACTCTGTCGCCAGCGAGATCCTGGAGAACTGCGAAGAAGCCAGCCCTTAGAGGCTGGGAAGGCGGAGGGGAACCTCGTAGTACTCGATGGCCCACTCCTCCATGTAGCGCACCCGCTCGGGGCGGGCGCGGTACACGATCAGGCTGGGATTGTCGATCGAGCCGAGGTAGCGGCGGAGGAGGGGGTTGGTGGACCAGATGTCCTCCAGCGTGGACCGCTGGGTGATCACCTCGGCAACACTCGTGATGCGCACCTGGTTGTGCTTGTCGTCCAGGTAGCAGAGTTCGATGCGCGGATTGGCCGCGATTTCGGCGGTCTTTCCGTAGCTTCGTAGATTCGCGACGTAGACGGTGAACCCCTCCGTGCGCACCGGCGACACCGGCCGCAGACGGGGCTGATCCCCATCGATCGTGGCCAGCATCGGAAACTTGGACGCCTGCATCACGGCTGCCGCGCGTCGCACCAGTTCATCCGGGGCGAGGGGTTTCAGGGCGAAATCAGCCATGGGATGTGCAGAGGATGAAGGCGAATCAACAATGCCGCAGACGTCGCCGGGAGCTCAGAGCTTGGCCATCGCGTCGTCCAGGGCGGCAAACAACGTCGCCATCGTCTCCGGAGTCTCGTCACCCATGTTGGAGATGCGGAAGGTGGTGCCCTTGATCTTGCCGTAGCCGCCGTCGATCAGGAACCCGCGCTCCTTGGCCAGCTTCTGCAGCTTGGCGACGTCCACGGTGCGGCCGCCGGGCTTCGCGCCGTTGTTCACGCAGGTGAGCGTAATCGATTCAAATCCGGCGTCCGGGAACAGGGTGAAGCCGTGCTTGGCGGCCCAGTCGCGGGTCTGGCGGTTGGTGGCCTGATGACGCGCATAGCGCTGTTCCAGGCCCTCGGCGAAGAACTCCTCGAGCTTGGAGGCCAGCGCATACACGTGCGGAATGCTCGGCGTGCTGGGCGTCATGCTGTCCTTGGCGTTCTTCTCGAACTCCACGAAGTCAAAGTAGTAACCGCGATCGGTCACCGTCGCCGCCTTGGCCAGGGCCGCGGGCGAGCAGGTGAACACCGCGAGGCCTGGAGGCAACGCGAACGCCTTCTGCGTGCCGGCCAGCAGCACGTCGATGCCCAGGGCGTCGAAATTCAAGGGCACGGCGGTCATGGACGACACCGCATCCACGATGAACATCACGTCCGGATACTTCTGCTTGAGCGCCGCGATCTCGGCCAACGGGCTCATCGTGCCGGTGCTGGTCTCGTTGTGGATCAGCGTCAACGCATCAAACTGACCGGTGGCCAGCTTGGCGTCGATCTGCTCGGCCCGGATGGGCGATCCCCAGGGAACCTGCAGCGCCTCGGCGGCCTTGCCCGAGCGCTTGGACACGTCGAGCCACTTGTCCGAGAACGCGCCGCACATGCAGTTCAGCACCTTCTTGGTCACCAGGTTGCGCAGGGCACCCTCCATCACGCCCCAGGCCGAGGAAGTGCTCAGATACACCAGCTGCTTGGTGGAGAGCAGCGTCTGGAGACGCGGCTGGATGCCGGCATAGAGGTCCTTAAACCCCTGGCCGCGATGGCCGATCATGGGCGACGACAGCGCCGCAAAGGTTTTGGGACTGACTTCGACCGGACCAGGGATGTGCAACTTGACGTGAGCCATAACGCAGGCGGGGAAACTTCCACAGGGAGGGAGATCAGGCAAGCGTCACGGTCTGGGGCCTCCGGAAGCCATGCCCGCGCCATCGAGGATGTCGATCATGCGCGGAAACCGGCACCCGGCGCAGAGGGATCCCGCCGCGAGACAGAAATCCCGACGCACCTGCAACAATCCCTGCTGTCTTGCGGCGGTCCAGCGAACTCCTGGCGCGGCACCACCCCACAATCGCCGGCGGGCAAACCGGAGATCCGCGTTGTCCTGTCCTGACGGCCATTCCATCCAACGTCGCACCAACTGCGCCTGCATCGAGCCGTGGTCCCCTGGCAAATCGCCCGCGGCCGCTCGGGCCAGCAGCCACGGCAACACCGCATTGATCGCCAGATCGGTGGCTCGCGCCGGCCCGATCCAGGGCAGCGGACCCCCCTGCCAGCGGGAGCGCAAGGTCCAGTGCTCCGACCAAAACGCGTCCGTTCCCGTCCGGGCCTCCTGCCGTTCGGGGGTGAGCAGCGCAACCCAACGTGCAAGGCGTCCTCGGGAATTCTGTTCGGCGAGGAAGAACTGTTCGACGCGCTGAATCCAATCGGGCAGGGCGAGCCAGCGGGCGGCCAGCGCGAGGCGTCGGGTTGGATGATTGGCGGGGCGAAATCCGCCGAGCCGCCACACCGACACCGGCAGTTCCGACCCCAGCCAGGCCGACCGCTCCCGCCACCAGTGGTCCCACAACGAACGGACAAACCCTCCAGCCGGGCCTCGGGGCAACTCGGCGGGCAACAATCCCGCCAGGCCGAGGAGACGCGCCTCCCAGACCATCACCTCATCGCCTTCCGGCGCTTGGGACACCACTTCGGCCATGCGGCGCATTGGCCACACGTTGTGCTTGTACCCCAGTGCTCCGAAGACCGCCTCCCACAACACCACGGACCATCCAAGGCTGCGGCCCCGGCTTCCGAGTTCGGCCACCTTGCGATCCAACCGCGCCCGCGCCGCCTGCTCCAGCAGCGCCACCACCCGTTCCGTTGGCTGACGACGCAACGGACCACAGCATCGCCCCGGCGTGGTGGGCGGCACGCGCGACACCGCCTCGTCCTCCAGCCAGGGTCCCATTTCCTCGAGGGGACAATCCAGGAACGGCGCCATCGGCAACACCGCCCGTTCAACGGCCCGTCCCCCGGTCTCCCACACCACCTGCAGCACCACTCGCGAGTAGGCCGGATTGACGGCATGGCCATGGCCAAACCAGCCGGCGGGTTGCAGATCAATTTCAACGTCACCGGTCACCACCTCGTTTTCCCCGAATTGAAGCACCGCCCCGCGGAAATCCGGCCCTGGCTCCCGGTTCCAGAATCCCGGGTGAAGCACCCTCACCCGCCGCCCATCGGCACAGCGCAACTCCCCGCGCCGCAATCGCTGATGCCGCCAGATCTGCTGCATCCACCGCTCCGGCGGCATCGCCCCCTCATGCAACGACACTCCCTCCCCTTCCCGCCACCGGGACAGCCAGCCGGAATAGAACTCCTCGGGAATTCCATGCATAGGTCAGCATGGATTTCCCGCCGTGACTGGGGTAAGTCAAGGCACGTCGTCCTGTGCGTGAAATGAACATTTTCCCGGCTTCTGTTGTCTGCGCGACCGACTTCATGATGGCTTTTTTTCGATCCATGACGGCACCCCGTGGACTGGTTCTCGCTTTGGGGTTGGGCATTTCGACGCTGATTGGCGGGCGTTCCCTCGGTGCGGACGAGGACCCCGTCCCGGGTTCTCTGCCGGCGCCTGAGGGTTCGGTTCAGGAGCCCTCCCTTGACGTGCGACGCGACGCCACGGTGATCGCCGTGGAGCGCGTGATGCCCAGCGTGGTGAACATCGCCACGCGGACCTGGGTAAACAGCGAGACCGCCTACGAACGGATGCTCCGTGAGTTCTACGGCTACCGCAAAGAACCCTCGGCCAACTACAACCGCGGATCCGGCGTGGTGATCAGCGAAGACGGCTACGTGCTCACCAACGTCCACGTCGTCCAGGGCGTCGATGACATCTGGGTGCAGTTCAACGACGACTCCGAACCCATCGCCGCCGAGCGGGTGGCCCTGTCGCAGGAAAAGGACGTGGCCCTGCTCCGACTCAAGCCCACCAAGCCGCGCAAGTTTCGCGCGCTGAAGTTCGCCAAGGATGACGATCTGTTGCTTGGGGAGACGGTCATCGCGCTCGGCTATCCCTTTGGTCTGAGCGGCTCGGTGTCGCGCGGAATCCTCAGTTCCAAGTCGCGTCGGAGTTCCGGGAACGAAGGACCCGGCGAACGCCTGGACATCGGGGACTGGCTGCAAACCGACGCGGCCATCAACCCCGGCAACTCGGGTGGACCGTTGGTGAACCTGCGCGGGGAATTGATCGGCCTCAACGTCGCGGTGTTGCGACCCGACATCGGAGCCCAGGGCATCGGCTTCGCGATTCCGATCCGGCGGGTCAACCAGGCCCTCGCCGAGACGCTCACCGGGGAATCGGTGGATCGCTACTGGTTCGGGGCGCGACTGAAGCCCGGATTGCGGCCCCTCACCGTGCAGAGCATCCAGCCGGGCAGCCCGGCGGACAAGGCGGGCATCGAAGTGGGCGACGCCATCCTCAGCGTCGATGGCAAGCCGGCTGGCAGCGTCATCGACTTCAACCGCACCCTGGTGGCCGCCGCCAAGGATCGCGAAGTGGAGCTCACGCTGCGTCGCCACGGGGAAACCCGGACCGCGAGCCTGCGCCTCGTGGATGAGCGAAACTTCTTCAACAACGAGCTGCTTCGACGTCGCCTGGGTCTCACGCTGAAACGTGTGGACGGCGGATTCATGGTGCAGTCGGTCGATCGCAGCGGCCCCGCGGCCGCGGTGCGATTGCAGCCGGGACATTTTGTAGGTGCCATCGATGGACAACAGCCCGACGACATCGTGGGCGCGGCCAAGCTGGTCTACAACAAGGCCCACGGTGACTTGATTCCCCTGCAGGTCCTGGTGGTCGAACGCTCCGGATTCCTGGTCAACCGCTACACCGCCGAGGTGAAGCTCAAGAGCCGCTGAACCGGCGGCCGAGCAGCAGCAGTCCGCCGAGTCCGGTGCAGGCCAGCGTCACGGACTTCGGTTCGGGGCAGAAGACGAGAGTTAAACCGGAAAATCCAAAACTAGTGAGATCCAGCGGTGGATTCGTTCCGCTGGCCAGGCGTACGCCTTTCACGGTGGTGAAACAAAACCCGTACCCCGCCGCCCTTGCCGCGGCGTAGCTGAATGCAACCGATGCATCCCAGGCTCGAACCGTGATATCCGCAGTAGGTCCCGGCGTTGGGTCGTAGACGACACCCAATACAAAGAAGCCATCCTTTACCAGTCCACCCGAGGCGAGAACGGTCTCCCCATCTAGAATCTCAACCTTGCCAACGAGTTTGGACAATGGCTGCCCATCCTGGCCGGTGATCGGATTCCCTCCTAGATTCTTGGCACTAAACGTCCCATCCCCAAATCCGCGAACCGACGTGGCCAAAAGCATCAGGGCAAACAGTGTTCGTTTCATCAGGGTGCTTCCTCCTTGTTGGTGAGGAGAAAAGCAAGGATCGGACCAGTCTCAAGCGTGAAGGCGGCAACGGAGTTGGCGGCCCAGGTTTAAGGCCATCGCTTTACCACGGCCTCGGCACATTGCATCCTGCCGAACCACCTACCCAGGTTCGGCACCGATTTTCATTTCGCACCATGCACTCCATTCACCTCCGGACCCCCGTGACACGACTGCATCCCGCCCTGTGGTTTCTGCTGATCGCGGTCGTGGGGATCTCGCCCGCCGCGGCCCAGCCGTATCATGTGGCACCCGCCGGATCCGACGCCAATCCAGGCACGTTGTCGCGGCCGTTTGCCACGCTGCAGCACGCCCAGGAGGCGGCACGTCGCAAGCCAGGGATCGTTTATCTGCACGGTGGCACGCACTACCTGGATCGACCGCTGGTGTTCACCGAGGCGGATTCGGGAACCGCAACCAAACCCGCGGTTTGGACGGCCTATCCCGGGACCACGCCGGTGGTTTCCGGCGGACGGCGCCTCCAGAATCTTCAGTGGAAGCCCGCGACCAATGGCATCTGGTCGACACCGGTTCCGGCGGATCTCGAGACCGAGGAGATTTTCATCAACGGCGAACGACAACACCTCGCCCGCTATCCAAACTTCAATCCGGCGGCGCAGTACTTCGACGGATTCGCGGCCGACGCCATTTCCACCAACCGATCCGCACGTTGGTCGAATCCCGCAGGCGGCTACTACCATGCCATGCATCCCGCACTGTGGGGCGACTTCACCTGGCGCATCACGGGCAAGGATACCTCCGGCCGGGTAACCCTCGAAGGCGGCTGGCAGAACAACCGTGGCGCGGCGGCCCACAAGCAATACCGCTTCGTGGAGAACATCCGCGAGGAACTGGACGCGCCCGGCGAGTGGTTCCTGGATCGCAATGCCCACACCCTCTACGTCGTTCCACCGGCCGGCCTGGATCTACGGCGCGCGGTGGTCGAGACGACGCGACTTCGCAATCTCGTCGAATTTCGCGGAACGGCGGAGAAGCCCGTCCGCTTCCTCACCCTGCGCGGGCTCACCTTCCGCCACGCGGCGCGAACGGTGATGGACACGCGCGAACCGCTAATGCGCTCCGATTGGGCCATTCATCGGGGCGGGGCCATCCTGCTGGAGGGCACGGAGGATTGCGTGATCGAGGACGCCTTCCTGGATCAGGTGGGCGGCAATGCCATTTTCGTAAACCGCTACAACCGTCGCAACACCTTCCGTCGCCTGCACATCGCGCGAGCGGGGGCGAGCGGTGTGTGCTTCGTCGGTGATCCCGCGGCGGCGCGCAGCCCGCTGTTCAACTACGATCGCGTGCAGCCGCTGGAGGCGATCGATCGCACCCCGGGACCGAAGTCCAATGCCTACCCGTCGGACTGCCTCGTCGACGATTCCCTGATCTATCTCACCGGCCGTGTGGAGAAGCAGACCACCGGCGTCCTGATCCAGCTCGCGCAGGGCATCACCGTCCGCCACTGCTCGATCTACGACATGCCGCGCGCCGGCATTAACATCGGCGACGGCGCCTGGGGCGGGCACGTGATCGAGTTCTGCGACATCTTCGACACGGTGAAGGAAACCGGGGACCACGGCTCCTTCAACTCCTGGGGGCGCGACCGCTTCTGGCGTCCCAATGTGTCGGAGGTCAACGCATGGGTGTCCCAGGTTCCCGGACTTCCCTTCCTCGACGCCGTGAAGCCGGTGGTGCTCCGCAACAATCGGTGGCGCTGCGATCACGGCTGGGACATTGATCTCGATGACGGCACCTCCCACTACGTGATCACCAACAATCTTTGCCTGCACGGCGGCATCAAGAATCGCGAGGGATACCGGCGTCTGGTCGAGAACAACATCATGGTGGACTCCGGCTTCCATCCCCACGTGTGGTACGCCAACAGCGGCGATGTCTTCCGCCACAACATCGTGTGGACCGAATACCAACCGGCCATCATGCCGCCGCCGCCGTGGGGACAGGAACTTCGCGGCAATCTGGTCCACCGCGCGGGAGCCAGCCCGTCTCCGGCGACCAAGCTCCAGTCCCAGAGCGGGCGCGATCACGATTCCGTCGAGGCGGACGCGATGTTCATGAACGCGGCCCTTGGTGATTACCGAGTTCGTGAGGGATCGCCCGCGCTGAAACTGGGATTTGTGAACTTCGACATGAATCATTTTGGCGTGCAGAACCCGCGCCTGCACGCGCTGGCCCGCACGCCCGTGCTTCCGGGCGCGCCGGCGCGCAAGGAATCGCACGGCTCGCGGGACGCCACCCCACACGACTGGTTCGGAGCGACCATTCGCGACGTTCTCGACGCGGGTGAACAATCAGCGCTTGGGCTTCCCGCCGTGTCGGGTGTGCTGGTGGTGGAGGTCCCGGCGAAATCCAAGGCGGCCCGCGGCGGGTTGCGCAAGAACGACACCATCCTCGCCGTTGGTTCCACTTCGATCACGAACGCGGCCGCGCTGATGCACACGCCCATCCCCGCGATGGTCAATCCGACGCTTCACCTGCGCGTGTGGCGAAACCAGCAGGAGCTGAACCTCGCCTTCAAACCCTGAGTCCCCATGACCCGCCTTCGTTTCGGAATTTCCGGATGCCTCGCCCTGCTCGCCGGCGCAGTCCTGTCGGGATGCTGTCATCCGGCATCGCGTTCGGCTGATCCCATGCCCGCCTTCGCGCCGGGCACGCGGGTCCTGTTTCAGGGCGATTCCATCACCGACGGCAATCGCGGACGCAATGCCGATCCCAATCACATCCTCGGCCACGGCTACCAGTTCGTGATCGCCGCGCGATTCGGCGAGCAACTCGCAGAGCGTCATCTGGTGTTCCTCAACCGCGGGATCAGCGGGAACAAGGTTTCGGATCTCGCGCGCCGGTGGCAGGCCGACACCATCGCCCTCAAGCCGGACCTGCTCAGCATTCTGATTGGCATCAACGATCTGAACGCCGGCGTGGGCGCCGCCGACTACGAACGACAGTACGATCAGCTCCTCACCGACACCCGCGCCGCGCTGCCCTCGGTGCGATTGGTGCTGGGGGAACCCTTTGGCCTGCCGGTGGGCCACTTCGCCACCGATTGGGAAAAGCACCGGGCCGATCTCACCGTGCGACGGGAAATCGTCCATCGGCTGGCAGCAAAACACCACGCGGTGGTGGTGCCGTACCAGCGCGCCTTCGACGAGGCCACTCGGCGGGCCGCGGCGACCGAGTGGATCTGGGACGGGATCCACCCGACCTATGCCGGTCATCAATTGATGGCCAACGAATGGATCCGTGCCGTCCGAACCGCGTGGCCGGCCGGCTCGGCAGTCACAGCACTCCCTGCTCCAGCTGCTCCAGGTAAATGAATTCAGGAGCCTTCACTCCAGCCTCCTTGCGAATCTGAACCAGGCGCGGCGATTCGAAGAAGGCACGTGCGTCGGCGATCGAGGTCCAGACCGAGAAATGGACGATCCGGTTGGGATCCGAGGCATAGCGAAGCACCTGATAGCTGCGCTCCCCGGCCTCCTTGCGGATGCCCGCCGCGCGATCGAAGACGAGTTTCCAGGCGGGGTAGTCGGCGACTTCGTGGAGGATGAGGACGTGTTGCATGGGCGGTTGACGTTCGATCGAGCTTCGGAATCCTCCGCGCAGACGGCGGGAAACCCAAGAATTTTGGTCCCTAAGCCCACCGTGCAAGCAGTTCGTTCGTTCGCTTCCTGAATTCAGCCTTCCTCCGGGGTGGCGCACCTTGGCAAGGTGCGGACACTGTGCGCGAGCGCTGGCGCGAATTCACTGAGCAGGCCGAGACCTGGCTGCTCGCCGTCATCTTTCAGCAACGTCCCGGCAAAAAGGCCGCGGCCGTGCGCTTCATCCTGCTCGCCCTCAGCCGGGTGTTCGCGCTCGCGGTGAAGATCCGTCGCGTCCTTTACAACGCACGCATCCTCCGCGACTCCACGCTCGGCGTGCAGGTCATCGCCATCGGAAACCTCACCGTCGGCGGCACCGGCAAGACACCCGTGGTGGAAAAGTTCGCCCGGGCGCTTCAGGACGCCGGCCGCAAGGTCGCCATCCTGTCCCGCGGCTACCGCTCGCGGCCGAAGCCGTTCGCCGAACGCATGGTCGACAAGATCCTCCTGCGCGAAGACACCACGCCGCCCCGCGTGGTGAGCGACGGCCACTCCCTGCTCCTCGATTCCGAAACCGCCGGCGACGAGCCCTACATGCTGGCGTCGAATCTCAAGGACGTCGTGGTGCTGGTGGACAAGGACCGCGTGAAGGCCGGTCGCTATGCGGTGGAGCGTTTCGGCTGCGACACCCTGCTGCTCGACGACGGATTCCAGTACTGGAAGCTCCGCGGCCGCAGAACGGATGTGGTGCTGGTCGACGCCCAGCAACCGTTCGGCAACGAGTACCTGCTGCCGCGCGGCACGCTGCGGGAACCGCCATCGCATCTGTCCCGCGCCAGCGTGGTGTTTCTCACCAAGGTGGACCGCAGTACGCCGGAACTCAGCCGCCGCACCGACGATCTGCGCGTCCGCGTGGCACGACTCAACACCCGCGCCGAGGTGGTGGAGTGCGTGCATCATCCGCTCTACTTTGAGGACGTGTTCACCGGGGAGCAGTTCGGACTCGATCTGCTCCGGGGCCGCCGCGTCGCCAGCCTGAGCGGCATCGCGCAGCCCGAAAGTTTCGAGCAGAAGCTCAGCGAACTCGGGGCGGACATCGTCCTCGCCCGACGGTTCGCGGATCATCACCGCTTCAGCCAGCAGGAGGTCCTCGACGCCATCAACCGCGGCAAGAAGCGGCGCGCCGACATGGTGGTCACCACGCAAAAGGACGCCGTGCGCTTCCCCAAGCTCGACCGCCGCGACCTGCCCATCTACTTCATGCGCGTCGAGATCAAGATCACCGCCGGTGCCGACGGCTTTGACGAGGCCGTGCGCCGCATCTGCTTCAAGTGATCCTGTGAACACATTGCTCGCCTGGGTCGTGATGGGATTCATCCGACTGCTCCAGCTGCTTCCGCTGGACGCGGTGGCCCGGCTCGGACGCGCTGGCGGGGCGGTCGCCTTCGTCGTGGATCGACGCCACCGGCGCGTGGCGCTGGAGAATCTCGAACGGGTGTTCGGCAGGGAGCTCGACGACGCCCAGCGATTCGCCATCGCCAGGGAAAACTTTCGCCGGTTGGGTGAGAACTACGCCTGCACTGTGAAAACACCCTTCATGACGCGCGAGGCAGTGGAGGCTCGGCTCGAATGGTCGGGGGTCGATGAC
>CANGMO010000003.1 GCA_947454295.1 Verrucomicrobiota bacterium
AAGGCGCGAAGGTCTTGTCGCTGGATTGGCTCCCTTCACCGGTGGGGCGGTGCTGCTGCGCCGCCGTGACTAAACTCGCCACCCAACATCAGGGTTCGAACCATCGCCTCAAATCGCGCGACAGCGTCCCGGAGTGCGCTAGTCCTCTAGCGCTTTCGGTTCGCAGCAGGATTGCAGGACTCCATTGATGTTCCCGTTCACATCCCGCTCCCAGCGAAAGCGGCGGAGGGCTAGCGCACTCCGGGACCTGCGGAACTCCTCCCGTATGGGGGCACTCCGCCTTGTTCCTTCGGCGGCTACGCTGGTCAGGCCAGGATGTCTTTTACCAACTCGCCGTGGACGTCGGTGAGGCGGAAGTCGCGGCCCTGGAAGCGGTAGGTGAGGCGCAGGTGGTCGATGCCGAAGAGATGCAGGATGGTCGCGTGCAGGTCGTGAACGTGGACCTTCTTCTCCGCCGCATAGAATCCGAATTCATCAGTGCGGCCGTACACCATGCCCGGCTTGATGCCGCCGCCGGCCATCCAGACGGTGTAGCCGTGCGGATGATGGTCTCGCCCGATCTGATCGGGCTTCAGGGCGCCCTGCATCATCGGCGTGCGGCCAAATTCGCCGCCCCAAATGACCAGGGTCGAGTCCAGCAGGCCCCGCTCCTTCAGGTCCTTGATCAACGCCACGGCGGGCTGGTCGGTCTCCTGGCAGCGCTTCTTGAGATCGAACACCAGGTTGCCATCGGGGCCACCGTGATGATCCCAGCCGCGATGATACAGCTGCACGAATCGAACCCCACGTTCCACCAGACGGCGGGCGAGCAGGCAGTTGTTGGCAAAGGAGGCACGGCCCGGGGTGGTGCCGTAGGATTCCTGCAGACGGGCCGGTTCCTTGGAGATGTCCATCACCTCCGGCACGCTCGTCTGCATGCGGTAGGCCAGTTCGTACGACGCGATGCGTGTCTGGATCTCGGGATCCTGCAGCGCGTCGAATCGCGTCTGGTTGAGATCGCGCAGCGCATCCAACGACTGGCGACGACGGGTGGCGCCCATGCCCGGAGGATTGCCCACGAAGAGCACCGGGTCGCCCTGCGACCGCAGCGTCACGCCTTGATGCACGGTCGGCAGGAAACCGCTGCCCCATGAGGCGTTGGTGAGGGGCTGTCCCACGCCGGTCATCAGCACGACAAACGCCGGCAGGTCCTTGTTCTCACTGCCGAGCCCGTAGCTGAACCACGATCCCATGGCCGGGCGTCCCGCGAGCTGGGCGCCGGTGTTCATGAAGATGGTTGCCGGATCGTGATTGAAGGCCTCTGAGTAGAAACCCTGCACGAAGCACACGTCATCCACGATGGTGGACAGGTTCGGCAGCAGCTCGCTCAGCCACATGCCGGACTTGCCGTGCTGTTTGAACTTGTACGGCGAGGCGAGGAGCTTGGCCTGCTTGCCGATCTGCGCGAGGCGGATGTTCTTCACCAGCTCCTCGGGGACCTGCTGGCCATCCCGCTTCTGCAGCTCGGGCTTGGGGTCGAAGAGATCGAGGTGGGACGGGCCGCCGGACTGGAAGAGGTAGATGATATTCTTCGCCTTGGGCGCGAAGTGCGGCTTGCCGAGGATCGGCGCGGCGGAGTCAGCGGCGAACAGCCGATCGTTGAGCAGCGACCCGAGTGCGAGCGCGCCCATGCCGGTGCCGCAGGACTGCAGGAAGCGCCGGCGGGTCGAGGCACGAATCGAATCAAGCACCGGCGGAGGCAGGGAGTTCATGGCAAGGCGGGGAAAATGGGGCCCGATCGTTTCGGTTCAGCCCTTGGTGAGGGTTTCGTCGAGGTTGAAAAGCACGTTGGCCACCATCATCCAGGCGGCGAGTTTTGCGGAGTCGAGCGTTGCGGGACGCGATGCGCTTCCAACGTTGAGGAGCGCTTCGGCGGATTTCTTGTCCCCGCGGTAGCTGCGGAGCTGCTGATCGAGGAAGGCACGGAGACGCGCCGTTTCGGAGGCCGTAGGCAGGCGACCGAGGCAGGTGCGGAAGGCGAACTCCAGCTGCTGCTTGGGATCGGATCCGCCCTCGCTCAGGATACGCTGGGCAAATGCACGGGCCGCCTCGAGCAGCGTTGGATCATTCAATCCCGCCAGCGCCTGAAGCGGCGTGTTGGTGCGGGGACGGCGCGCCACGCAGACCTCACGGCTGGGCGCGTCGAACGTGGCGAAGGTCGGGTAGGTGCAGACACGACGCCAGAAGGTGTACACCCCACGGCGGTACAATTCGGGACCTTCGCTCACCGGCCATTCGTCCATGCCGATCTCCGGACGGAGGAACCCGATTTCCTTCCAAAGGTTCGGGATCTGCACCGGATACACGCTCGGCCCGCCCACATCGGGGTTGAGCAACCCGCTTACCGCCAGGGCATGATCACGGATCACCTCGCCATCCATGCGGAAGCGGGGTCCGCGCGAAAGCAGGCGGTTGTAGAAGTCCTTTTCCAGCCGGACCGCATCGGCAGCAGCCGACTGACGGTAGGTGGCTGACATGACCAACTTCTTCTGCAGGGCCTTGATGTCCCAGCCGGTCCGCACCAGCTCCGTGGAGAGCCAGTCGAGCAGCGCGGGATGCGAAGGGGCCTCGCCCTGGCGGCCAAAGTCCTCGCTGGTCTTCACCAGGCCGGTGCCGAAGGTATGTTCCCAGTGGCGGTTGACCACCACACGGGCGGTGAGCGGATTCTCGCCCGACACCAGCCACTTCGCGAGGGCAAGGCGGTTGGGCGTGTCGCCCGCCGGCAGCGGCGGGAAGACCTCGGGCACACCGGCGGTCACTTCCTTGCCGGGATCGAGGAAATTGCCTCGGTTGTGAATGTGCGTCGCACGGGGCTTCGGTTCGGATCGTTCCTGCATCACGAGCGTCGTGGCCTTTTCCTTGGGAATGTCCTTTCGACGCTGCTCGATCCGGGCCACCTCACGCTCCCCCTGCCGCACGTCGGGATCCGCCGTCCGGTACCAGCTGGCGATCTTCGCCTTGAGCGCCGGATCGCGCTTTGACTCCGAAACGGCGAGCCCCTCGCGGATGTCCCGCGGGACCGGCCACAGGGCGGCAGGATCTTTTTCGCGGGTGACAGAAATGCGGAAGCGTCCGAGGCAATGGCTGTTGCCGTGGTAATGATCAAACCGGAAGGAAAGCCGCGTGCCGCCGGCAAATCCGGTGGGCTCCTTGAACTCGGCGATCAGGAAGTGGCGTTCTCCAAATTTGGGACCGATGGCCCAGCCGGTCTTGGGATTGCGATCGATCGCATGCTCGGCGCGATAGTACTGCTGCTCCCAATCGGCTCGCGCTCGAACCATGACCAGGTTCGTCTCCGCAGGCGGCGCGCCCACGCGCGGGGCGGCGCTCACGCCGAATTCATCGAGGATGAAATTGCCGGTCTGCCCCCAGCGTCCCGGGCCGTTCTTGGGGAGGCTTGGATCAGGAAGCACTTCGAGCATCACCGCAGTGATGCCGGTGAGATCGGTCTCCGACTCCACCGTGATGGTGTCGTAGATGGGATTCACGCCGGTCGCGAGCAGGGAGCCGTCGGAAAGATTGGTGTAGCCGGATCCACCGGTGGAGTAGGGCTTGGTCAGGGACAACGTCTGCCAGACCTCGCCGGTCTTGCGGGTGCGCTTCTCCCATTCCGACTGACGCACCGGCAGCGCGGCCTCCGCGGCGGCGAGTTTGGCGCGTGCGGTTTTCCCGAGGGCGTCAAGGTGCGCGAGAATCCGGCTGCGATCCGGCTGCGGCACCTCCAGGTTGGGGGCGGAACTGTAGTTGCCGCCGTCGGTGCTGTTGTTGAAGAAGGCGTAGAGCCGGTAGTACTCCTCATGCGAGATGGGATCGTACTTGTGGCTGTGGCACTCGGCGCAGTTGATGGTCAGCCCGAGCCAGGCGGTGCCAAAGGTGGCCAGTCGATCTTTCACCGCCTTGACGCGGTACTCCTCGGCGTCACCGCCACCCTCGTCGTTGATCTTGGTGTTGCGATTGAAGCCGGTGGCAATGCGCTGATCGACCGTCGGATTGGGCAGAAGGTCGCCGGCGAGCTGCTCGATGGTGAACTGGTCGAAGCGCTTGTTGTCGTTGAAGGCGCGGATGACCCAATCGCGGTAGGGCCAGATGGAGCGGGCGAGATCCACCTGGTACCCGTTGGAATCGGCGTAGCGCGCGAGGTCAAGCCAGCCGCGCGCCATGTTCTCCCCATAATGCGGCGAGGCCAGCAGGCGATCCACCGCCGCCTCGTAGGCGTTGGGAGAGGCATCCTTCACAAAGGCCTCCACCTCGCTCCAGGTCGGTGGCAGCCCCGTGAGATCGAGGCTCAGGCGACGGAGCAACGTCGCCCGATCCGCCTCAACCTGTGGGTGCAGCCCTTCCTGTTCCAGCCGTGCGAGGATGAAACGGTCGATCTCGTTCCGGCCCCAGGAGGAGTCCTTCACCGGAGGCAGCTCGGACCGTACCGGTTTCACGAACGCCCAGTGCTTGCGCACGTCGGTCGCCGGCCAGTCGGCACCCTGATTGATCCATGCGGTGAGCAGGGCCACCTGATCGGCGGTCAGGCGCTCGCCCTTCGAGGGCATCACCTCGTCGGGATCGGTGGAGAGGATGCGTTGAATGAGCGTGCTGTCCGCGGCATGCCCGGGCTTCACCGCCGCCTTGCCGGACTTGCCGCCCTTCAACGCCGAGGCATGGAGATCGAGTCGGAGATCGCCCTTCTGCTTGTCCGGGCCGTGGCACTCGGAGCAGCGCTTGATGAGCAACGGTTCGACGTCGCGATGGAAATCCACGGACTTTGCATCGGCGGCAACGACCGAGGTCGCGGTGACGGCCAACAGCGCGACGGTGGTGCGCCGAAGGCTGAAACCGATCCAGCGGATCACCGTGGAGGTGGAGGTGGCGATGGGAGACATGGCGGTTGACGGGAGTCGTGGCGAAAGCGGGGACCGGTCAGGCAAGCAGGGATTCCACCACGCGGCCGTGGACGTCGGTGAGCCGGTAGTCGCGACCTTGGAAGCGGAAGGTCAGCTTTTCGTGATCGAAGCCGAGCAGATGCATGAGGGTGGCGTGAAGGTCGTGCACGTGGACGCGATCCTTGATCACGTTGAATCCAAATTCATCGGTCTCACCCACGGTGGCACCAGCCTTTGATCCGCCGCCGGCCATCCACATGGTGAACGCCTGCGGATGATGATCGCGCCCCAGGGCGCGGCCTAGTTCAGTGCTGGCCTCAACCTGCGGCGTGCGGCCGAATTCGCCACCCCAGACCACCAGCGTGGAATCCAGAAGGCCACGCTGCTTGAGGTCGTGGATGAGCGCCGCGCAGGCCTTGTCGGTGATGCCCGCCTGGGCCTTCACGCCGGCCTTCACGTCGCTGTGATGATCCCACGCTTCATGAAACAGCTGCACGTATCGCACGCCGCGCTCCACAAGCCGGCGGGCCAGGAGGCAGTTGTTGGCAAACGACGCCTTTCCCGGCTCCGCGCCGTACAGGGCGAGCGTCTCCGGGGACTCCTTCGAGAGATCCATCAGCTCCGGAGCGCTCGTCTGCATGCGATACGCCATCTCGTAGGCGTTGATCCGCGTGGCAATTTCCGGATCACCGATGGTGCCAAGCCGCCGTTCGTTGAGATCCCGCACGGCGTCGAGCGTCTTGCGCTGGAGGCTGCTGCTCATGCCCGCAGGATTTGACAGATAGAGCACCGGATCGGCGCCCTTCCGAAACTGCACGCCCTGGTACACGGTGGGCAAGAAACCGGCACCATAATTGCCGGCACCGCCGCTCAGGCCGCCGGCGGAGTTCATCACCACGAATCCGGGGAGATCCTGTGACACGCTTCCCAACCCATAGGTCACCCAGGCGCCCATGCTCGGTCGGCCGAACTGCTGGGACCCGGTGTTCATGAAGATCTGGCCCGGCGCGTGATTGAACGCATCGGTGGTCATCGAGCGAATGATCGTCAGGTCATCCGCCACGCCGGCGAGCGCGGGCAGGGCCTCGCTCATCCAGGCGCCCGACTTGCCGTGCTGGGCGAACTTGAACTCTGGCGCGTAGATGGCGGAGTCGGGCTTGATGAACGCGTAGGTCTGTCCGCCGAGGATCTCCTTGGGCACCGGCTTGCCGTTGTACTTCGCCAGGCTCGGCTTGTAGTCGAAGAGCTCCAACTGGCTGGGAGCGCCGGCCATGAAGAGGTAGATCACCGACTTGGCGCGGCCCTTGAAGTGCGGGTTTTTCGGAGACAACGGATTAACGCCGGCGGGACGCGGCGCGGCGGCGGGTGCGGGAGCCCCGCTGACGGCGCCTTCGCCCAGCAGTGAGGCCAGCGCCATCGAGCCGAGACCAAGGCCGCAGTCGCGGAAAAACCAGCGACGGCTGAGAAACCGCTTCCGTTCCAAATCCAGTTCAAAGGGCAGGTTCATGCGGTCACTCCTTGGTGATGGTCTCGTCGAGGTTGAGGACGGCGCGCGCCACGGTGCTCCAGGCGGCGAGGTCGGGGATGGTCATGCCGGTGGGCAGCGGGGCCGGATTCTTCGGATCCGCGAAGGCAAACTGCGCCGCATCCTTGGGGCGTGCGGTGAATTCGGAACGTGCCGATCCGAGCAGGCCCACCAGCGTGGTGATCTCGCCGGTTTCGGGACGACGACCGAGGCACTGACGGAACACCCACGCGGCACGGTCGGCATCGGACTTCGCGGACACCTGCAACGCGCGCCAGGCCAGCCAGCGGGCCGCCTGGTTGAAGGTGGGCTCGTTGAGTGTGGTAAGCGCTTGCAACGGGGTGTTGGATCGCATCCGGCGTGGGCAGCTTTGTTCCGCGGGCGGGGCGTCGAAGGTGAGCAACACCGGGTGGGGGACGCTGCGCTTCCAGAAGGTGTACATGGAGCGGCGGTACCGATCCTCACCTTCGCTCACATTCCAGGCGATCGGCCCGTAGGCGAGCGCCATCACGCCATCGGGCAGCGGCGGAAACACGCTGGGGCCGCCGATCTTCTCGGACAGCAGTCCGCTGGCCTTGAGTGCAATGTCCTGAACCGCCTCGCCATCCACGCGCACGCGGGGCCCGCGGGCAACTAGCCGGTTGTACGGATCCTTCTCCAGTAGCGCCGGGGGAATCCGGGAGGACTGACGATAGGTCGCCGAGTTGACGATAAGGCGGTGCAGCTCCTTGAGGCTCCAGCCCCGATCCATGAACTCAGTGGCCAGCCAGTCCAGCAGCTCCGGATGGGAGGGTTTTTCGGCGCGCGTGCCAAAATCTTCGGGGGTGATCACCAAGCCCTGACCGAAGTACTGCATCCAGATGCGATTCACGATCACGCGGGCGGTGAGGGGATTGTCGCGACTGACCAGCCATTGGGCGAGACCGAGACGGTTCGCCGGAGCGCCGGAAGGCAGCGGATTCAGGGATGCCGGGACGCCCGCGGTGACCTCGGTGGTCGGCTTCTGCCAGTCACCGCGCTTGAAGATCCGGGTCGCGCGACGAACCGGGCGCTGCTCAAGCGCGAGCGTGGTGTTCTCGGCATCCGGCCAGTCCTTCCACAGCGCGTCCCATTGCTTGGTCGCCGCGGCGAGGGCCGGATCTTGGAAGACAAAGGTCTCGAACAACTCGCGTTCCTGCGCCGACGTCCACTGATCGCGGGGATGGGAGAGCCAGGCTCGCTGACGTGCGCTGAGCGGATCCGCGGTGAGCGTTCCTGCTGCGGTGGTGAGGCTCAGTCGTAGACGGCCGGGAATGAAGTTCGAAACCCGGTCGCTCGACGCATTCAGTCCACCCTGCGGCTTTGAGTGAACGGTGAGGAGCAGGCGCGTTCCGCCTTCGAATCCGGCAGGCTTCTCGGCTTCAAACACCGCACGCCGTTCCTGATTGCGACGCCCGCGGGTGAAGGCCGATCCCCAGCCGCCATTGGTGGTGACACCGTCGATCATCGACATTGCCGGAAGCCCCGCCGCCTCAATATCTGCCACGGCGCGACGGAATCGGACAAGATTGGTGGTGCCGACAAATTTTGTGGATCCAGCCTCCGGCGACTGCAATTCCTTCAGCGGCGTTGCCTCCACCGTGAACTCGGTGATGAGGAAGTCACCCTTGCCACTCAACCCGGGTCCGTTGAACGGGAGATTCGCGTCGTTGAGCGTTTCCAAACGGAACCCCGTGATCCCCTGATCCGGCACATCCACCCACACACGCAACACGCCGCTGTTGTACACGTCGCCGCCGCCAAGCAAGGAGAGATCCTCCTGCTTCTCGAACTTCATCGGCTGCGAATGCCACTCCTTCGCGTCGATCGGCTTCCAAACGGACGGCAGATCACGGACACCCGTCAGCCATGATTCAAACCGTCCCTTGATCGAGGCATCGGCCCACAGGCGATCCATCGCGCCGCGTGCATTCGACTGGATTGCGGTGCGGCGCGCGAGCTGGTCGGCGTTGGGCACGTCGAGCATCGGCTCGCAGTCCTGATTCAGGAAATCGTAGAAGCGGTAGTATTCGGTCTGCGAGATGGGGTCGTACTTGTGGCTGTGGCACTGCGCGCAGGCGATGGTGAGTCCGAGCCAGGCCCGGCCGACGGCATCCACGCGGTCAATGATCGTCTCGACCCGGAACTTTTCCGGTTCGATGCCGCCTTCCATGTTGACCATGGAATTCCGAAGAAACCCGGTGGCCACGCGCTGGTCCAGCGTGGCGTTGGGAACCAGGTCCCCGGCGAGCTGGTCGCGGGTGAACTGGTCAAAGGGCAGATCGCGGTTCAATGCGCTGATCACCCAATCGCGATAGGGCCAGATGGATCGGGTGCGATCCTTCTCGAACCCATTGGAATCAGCGTAGCGGGCGACATCCAGCCAGTGGCGTCCCCATTTCTCGCCGTAGTGCGGCGACTTCAGCAGGCGCTCCACGACCTTTTTCCAGGCGTCGGAGGAGTGGTCGGCGACAAAGGCATCCACCTCCTCAGGGGTGGGTGGCAGGCCGGTGAGGTCGAGGCTGACGCGCCGGATGAGCGTGACCCGGTCGGCCTCGGGCGACGGATGGAGTTTCTCGGAGCCGAGCCGGGCGGCGACGAAGGCATCCACCGGATTGCGCACCCAGCGGCGTTCGGCGGCATCCGGACGCGGCGGCACAGGACGGTGCACCGGCTGGAATGCCCAGTGGACGGTGGCGTTGCCGATCGAGGCAACGGATTCGGGCCAGACGGCACCCTGGTTGATCCATTCCTTCAGGAGCGCGACGGTGGAAGGGGGCAGCGGATCCGCCTTCTTGGGCATCCGGGCCAGTTCCGCATGGCTGCCGGTGACCACCTGAACCAGGAGTGACTCCTCCGCCTTGCCGGCGACCCAAGCGGGTCCGTGATCCCCGCCTTTCAACGCGTCTCGGCGGGAATCGAGACGGAGCGCATTTTCAGCCTTGGTTCCCCCGTGGCATTGCAGGCACCGCGACTCCAGCACCGGCCGGATATCCTTCGAGAAATCCGCGGCGGCCAGGCTTGCGCCGGCGGCGAGGGATCCCAGACCCAGGCAGGCGGATGCCAGGCGCCGGAAGAGAGGGGACGGATTCATGCGTGTAGTGTGGGCGGACGCCTGCAAGGGCGCCAACCTTCAAAATGGATTGGAACCCGCCCAGTGGAGCCGATTCCTACGTCAAACGTCTCTCCGTTTCTTGCCAGTCCGCAATTCCCCATGGACAATTTCCACATGAAGAAACTCGTCCTGGTTGGCGCAGTGCTGGTCGCGGTCGCCGTCGTTGCCGTGCTGGTCATCGGCTCGAACATCGGTTCCATCGTCAAGAAGGGCGTCGAAACCGTCGGCCCCAAGATCACTGGCACCTCGATCACCCTGGGCGGCGTGGAGCTCTCTCCCTCCAGCGGTTCCGGAACGATCAAGGATTTCGTTCTGGGCAACCCCGAAGGCTACAAGAGCGCCTACGCCATCCGCCTCGGCGAGGCCACGTTGGAGGTCGATCCTAAATCCGTTCTGAGCGACAAGATTCACATCAAGCGCGTGGCCGTGACCAATCCCGAGATCACCATCGAAGGCGGCCTCGGAGACAACAATCTCAAGAAGATACTGGCCAACATCGATGCGTTCACCGCCTCCGAGAAATCCCAGCCCGCCTCCGATTCTGGCTCCAAGAAGAAGCTCCAGGTGGACGACTTCCTCCTGTCGGGCGCCAAGGTCGACGTGAAGTTCGCCATTCTCGGTGGCAAGGGACTCTCGGTGCCCCTGCCCGACATCCATCTCTCCAACCTCGGCGCCGGGGGCGACGGGATCACCGCCGGCGAACTGACCAAGACGGTTTTCAACTCCGTGTTCGAGCAGGTCATCCCGGCCGTGACCAAGCAGCTGGGCCAGCTCGGCACCCTGGGCAAGGATCTCGGCAAGGGCGCGGTGGATGGCGCCAAGGGTGCCGTCGACAAGGCCACCAAAGGCCTCGGCGACCTCTTCAAGAAGAAGTAACCCGGCATACGCCCGAACCTCACGGATCGGTCTCGTTTCCCGGGGCAATCCGCTCACCAGATCCCGCTTCTGAGGAGTCTGCCCTCCACTCGCGACCTCGTTCAGGCAGTCATCGCTGGCGACGTCGCGCGGGTGCGCGCTCTGCGGGCCGCGGGAGTTCCGATCGACGAACCCGACCGGTTTGGCTGGCTGCCGATCCACCGGGCGGCGGCCAACGATCGCGACGACCTCATTCGCCTGCTGCTTCAATGGGGATCGCCACTGGAGGCGACCGGCACGGATCAGTGGACCCCGTTGCATCTCGCGGCGGTCAGCCGGAGTTCCCGGGCCGTGAGCGCCTTGCTGGAAGCCGGCGCCAATCTTCAGGCCCGCTCAGTCCATGACCAGACGCCGCTTCATCTGGCCGTGGGCCCCACGGTCATCCGTGAGTTGCTGGAGACGGTGAGAGTGCTGGTGGAGGCGGGAGCAGACCCCAACGCTGTAGACAACGAGGGCAGGACACCTCTCGACTCCGCCCGTGAAGTGGGCCATCCAGAGCTGCAGAGACTTCTGGAGAAGAAATCCGTCTAAGCCGGTCGGACGCTCAGGCGCCGGCTTCGGAGGGGGCCACGCTGCGCGAGTGCAGCTGCTCGGCGCTGGGATGCCGGAGATCCCACGCCAGACCGACGGCGGACATGGCGCGGATGAGCCAGTAGCTGCAGTCGAGCTGCCACCACTCCAACCCATGACGGGCCGAGGTGGGAAAGGCGTGATGATTATTGTGCCAGCCCTCGCCGAAGGTCAGGACAGCGCAAACGCCATTGTTCCGGCTGCGGTCCCCGGTTTCGTAGGGGGAATCCCCAAACAAATGGCAGATGGAATTGATGCTCCACGTGGTGTGGTGCGCCACGAAGAGGCGGACGCCACCGGCCCACAGCACCGCGGTTCCGGCCGCCGACCACTTCCAGGTGATGGCCAGCGCTACCGCGCCCGGCAGAAGAAGCCCGCCAATAACCAGCCATGGATAAAGGCGATTGAGCACCATCAGACGGCGGTCGCGAATCAGGTCGGGAACCCGGCGAAGGTAATTCTCCGGTTTGTGCCAGAACATCCAGCCGATGTGCGCGTGCAGGCAGCCGGAAATCACCGCCCAAAATCCTTCGCCGTGCAGGTGCGGCGAATGGGGATCCCCTGCGACATCACTGCACTGGTGATGGCGACGATGGCAGGCGGTCCAAAACAAAACAGGCCCCTGGGCGGCCATGCTGCCCGCAATGCACAGCGCCATCCGCACCGGGCTGGTGCACTGGAAGCTGCGATGCGTGAAGAGCCGGTGATAGCCCACCGTGATGCCGATCATGGTGATCGAGTACATCACCACCGAGAGGATTACATCGAGGAGCGATAGCCCGTGCCCCCAGAAGTACCAGCCAGCAAAAAGCACGGCCAGAATCGGCGTGACCACCGTTATGATGGCGGCACGACGTTCTGCGCGTTCTAGGTCCGTAACCGAAACCGGAGTCTGCATGGACAGTCTGGGCTGACGAGCGGGCCGAAAACTCCGGTCCGAGGCGCCTCCGATCCGACGCCAAAGCGTCGATCCGGTGACACGATCAGCGCCTCAGGTAGTGAGGCCTAGGACCCGAAAACCTGATGTAGTCGGATCCTGCGGTGATCAAGGCACGAGGAGAGGAGCGTTTGCGGCGCCTAAGATCAAGACAAAGCCCCCGGATTTACGTCAGGGAGGAGTCTCCCTAGGCACCGCAACCGTCGATTGGATTCGGTTTAGGGTCGCAGTCGAACCAGCAGATCCTTGCTTTCGACCGTGTCGCCAACCGAACAGTGAAGCTCGGCCACAACCCCATCCGCCGCGGCATAAACCGTGGTCTGCATCTTCATGGCCTCCATCATCAGGAGCTTGTCGCCCTTCGCCACCTTGTGACCCACGGTCACGGCGATGCTGGCCACGAGGCCTGGAATCGGGGCGCCGACCTGGAGCGGGTCGGCCAGATCCGCCTTCGGCCGTGCCTTGGCCTGCGGCGCCACCTTGCGATCGCTGATGGTGGCTTCGCGGGTCATGCCGTTCAGCTCGTAGGTGACGGTCCGGCGACCGTCCTTGTCCGGTTCACCCACATTCACCAGGCGGATGATCAACGTCTTCCCCGCCTCGATGGCCACGCTGATTTCCTCGCCCGGCCGCAATCCATAGAAGAAGGCCCCGGTCGGCAGCACGCTGACATCGCCGTATTCGCGCTGCTGCTTCGCCAGGTCGGCAAAGACCTGCGGATACATCAGGTGGGAATACAGGTCGTCCTCCGTGGCGTCCCGCTTGAGTTTCTCACCCAGCTCCTTGCGGAGGCGGTCGAGCGACACTGGCGTGGCACGATTGCCGGCCCGGCCCTCCTTGAAGGCGGCCTGGGCTTCCTTGAAGCGCTTTTCGCCAAGAACCACGCGCTGAACCTCGGGCGGGAATCCACCGTCCGGCCAGCCCAGTCCGCCGGACAGCATGTCGATCACGCTCTCCGGAAAGCCGCCGCTGCCAGGTTCGAGATTCACCACGTCCGCCGGCTTGATGCCGCGGCTGAAGAGGAAGAGGGCCATGTCGCCGACCACCTTGCTCGAAGGCGTGACCTTCACGATGTCGCCAAACAGCGCGTTCACCTCGGCATAGGCCCGCGCGATCTCGGGCCAGCGATGGGACACACCCATGCTGGCGGCCTGTTCCTTGAGATTCGTGTACTGGCCGCCGGGCATCTCGTGGAGATACACCTCCGCCGAACCGGTGCGCGGGGCGGTGTCGAACGGGGCATACGCCTCGCGGACGCGTTCCCAGTAGTCCGAGTATTCGTTCAGCGCCTCAAGGTTGAGATGCGTATCGCGCGGGGTGTTCTGCAGCGCGGCGACGATGGAGTTGAGATTCGGCTGCGAGGTGCTGCCGGACATCGACGCCAGTGCAAGATCCACAATGTCCACGCCCGCATCGCTGGCGCGCAGGATGCTGGCGGCATTGATGCCGCTGGTGTCGTGGGTGTGGAAGTGCACCGGAATGCCGATTTCCTCCTTCAGCGCCTTTACCAGCTTCTGTGCCGCATACGGCCGGCACAGGCCCGCCATGTCCTTGATGGCCAGAAGGTGCGCGCCCATCTTTTCCAGCTCCTTGCCCAGGCGGACGTAGTACTTCAGCGAAAACTTGTCGCGCCGATCGTCCAGGATGTCGCCGGTGTAGCACAGCGCCGCCTCACAGAGCGCATGCGTGTCCTGCACCGCGTCCATGGCCACCGTCAGATTCGGCAGGTAGTTCAGCGAATCGAAGATGCGGAAGATGTCCATGCCCGACTCCGCGGCGTGGCGGACGAATCCGGCGACCACATTGTCCGGGTAGTTGGAATACCCCACGGCGTTGGAACCGCGGAACAGCATCTGGAAGCAGATGTTCGGCACCTTGGCCCGCAGGCCGCGGAGACGGTCCCAGGGATCCTCGTTGAGGAACCGCATGGCGGTGTCGAAGGTCGCACCACCCCACATTTCGAGGGAATACAGGCCCGTCTTGGCGTCACCGAGGCGTCGCGCCATGCCGTCCGCGCAGGCGAGCATGTCGTAGCTGCGCACGCGGGTGGCCATCAGCGACTGATGCGCATCGCGGAAGGTGGTGTCGGTGATCAGCAGCCGCTTCTGCTTCAGCGTCCACTCGGCGAACTTCTTCGGTCCCAGCTCGAGCAGCAGATCCCGCGTGCCCTTGGGTACGGGCGCCTTGTAGTCGAACACGGGCGGCTTCGCCGGCACGAGCGGCGCCTTCGGACGGTAGCCCTTGGCGTGCGGGTTGCCGTTGACGATTACATTGCCCAGGAAGTTGAGCAGCTTGGTCGCCCGGTCCCGGCGCCCCCGGAAGGTGAACAGCTCCGGGGTGGTGTCGATCAACGTCGTCGTGGCCTGGCCGCTGCGGAACTGCTCGTGGCGAACGACATTCTCGAGGAACGGAATGTTGGTCTTAACGCCGCGGATGCGGAATTCACTGAGCGCCCGGTCCATGCGGTCCATGGCGATCTCGTAGGTCTGGCCGCTGGCGATGACCTTCACCAGCATCGAGTCGTAGAACGGCGTGATAACGGCGCCCGAGTAGCCCATGCCGCCATCGAGACGGATCCCGAAACCACCCGGCGAACGGTACGCGAGGATCTTGCCGTAGTCCGGGGTGAACTTGTTCTCCGGATCCTCGGTGGTGACGCGGCACTGGATGGCGTAGCCGTTGCGCGGCACCTGATTTTGAACCGGCATCCCCACTTCGCGGGAATGGAGGGAATGACCCTGCGCGATGAGGATCTGGGCGCGAACCAGGTCGAGACCGGTGATCACCTCGGTGACCGTGTGCTCCACCTGGATGCGAGGGTTCATCTCGATGAAGAACCACTCGTGCCGGTCGAGATCGTAGAGGAACTCGATGGTGCCGGCGTTGTCGTAGCGGATCTCGCGGGCGATGCGGGCGGCGGCATCGCAAAGTTCCTTGATGACGTGCTCGGGCAGTCCGAACGACGGCGCGACTTCGACCACCTTCTGATGACGCCGCTGCACGGAGCAATCGCGTTCGTGGAGGTGGATCACGTTGCCGTGACGGTCGCCGAGGATCTGCACCTCGATGTGCTTGGCGCGCGGGATGTACTTCTCCAGGAAGACCGCCGGGTTGCCAAAGGCGCGCTCGGCCTCGCCCTGGGCTTCATCAAGCAGGCCGGCGAGTTCCGACTCCTTCTTCACCACGCGCATGCCGCGTCCGCCGCCACCGAAGGCGGCCTTGATGATGAGCGGAAACCCGATTTCCTTCGCCTGCTTGAGCGCCAGGCCGCGATCGGCGATGGGCTCGTCCGTGCCGGGAAGGACGGGAACATTGATGCGCATGGCCACCGCGCGGGCCGCGGTCTTGTCGCCCATCATGTCCAGCAGCTCGGGTCGCGGACCGACGAAGGTGATGCCCTCGCGGGCGCAGGCGCGGGCAAAGGCGGGATTCTCGGAGAGGAATCCATAGCCGGGATGAATGGCGTCGACGCCCTTTTCCTTGGCCACGGCCACGATGCTCTCGATGTCCAGATAGGCAGCCACCGGCCCCTTGCCGGTGCCAACCAAATACGACTCATCCGCCTTGAACCGATGGACTCCGAAGCGGTCTTCCTGGGCGTACACGGCGACGGTGCGCAACCCAAGTTCCGTGGCCGCACGGAAGATACGAACGGCGATCTCCGAGCGATTGGCCGCCATCAGCTTGCGAAAGGGTCGCTCGGCGGCAGGCGGGGTGGGAGTTGGGGAGGAGGGGCGTGATGGCATACGCGAGGCGGACCTTGGCAAAACTACGTCGAAAGGGGGAATGGAAAGTGATCCCCATTTCGGTCGAGTCCGCATCCTGCAAACACGACGTTGGAACCGGCCCGTCGAGGCGAGCGGGTGGCTGGCCTCAGCGCGATTCCCGGAATTCGAGAGCGCGCTCGCGGGGGGCAATGGATCGCTGCCGCCGAGCCGCGACCTGTTGGGCGGTAACCCGCTGGCTGGCCTGCGTCAGACGGCGGGACAACTCATCCCGCTGACGCTCCAGAGCCCGCACCCGCTGTTCCAGGGACTGGATGGCCCGCGCATCCTGGGCGCGCGGCGAGGCGGCCACCTGCTGCTCGGCCTGGGCGAGACGGCGCCCCAGCTCGGCGCGCTCCTGCAGGGCGCGGGTCCGCTGGGTCTCCGCCTCGCTCAGGAGCGTGCGGATCTCCGCCTCCCGTGCGCGGCTGTCGCGGAGCGATTCACGCAGGCGGGTCACCTCGGCCTCGACCACCCTCAGCTGGGCCGCCGCGGCGGCGTTCGGCGCGGCATCGGACTTGCCGGCATCCTCCCTCGGTTTTGCGGAAGCGACGGCCGCCAACTGGCGCTCCGCCGCCTTCAACTGGGCTTCCACCTCGGCCCGCTCCGCGCGCTCGGTGGCCAGGGTCGTTTCCAGAACCTTCGCCGCATCCAGCTGGCTGGTCAGCGCCGCCACCCGGTTGGTGAGACTCTGATTGTCCTGCTCCAGGCGGATGCGCACCGTCTTTTCGCGCGTCAGCTGCGTGGCAATCTCCTCGGCACGGGCGGCGTTGCGTCCCGCGTCGGCGCGGGCGACGGCCAGATCGGTCTGCAGCTTGTTCAGGCGGAGAATGGATTCCTCGGTTTGACGCGACTTGAACTCCTCCAGCTGCTTTTCCAGGCGACCCTTGTCCGCCAGCAGCTGTTCATTGGTCTTCGTGGTCTCTTCCAGCCGTGCCTGCAGCCGACCAAGCTTGGCCGTGAGATCGGCCACTTGACGTCCTCGCTCGGTGTCGCTGCGCAGCTCGGTCACCTGAGACTTGAGGGTGGTGTTCTCGTTCTTGAGCTCCTTCAGCTCCCCGTCCCGCACCTTTTTGAGCTGGGCCTCCAGTTCGGCCCGCTCCTTTTGCAGGGAGGAGGTGGCAATCTTCTGCGCGAGGATCTGACGGTTGGCCTCGTTCAGGGCCGCCCGCGCCTCGTCGGCGACCACACGCTCCACCAGGTTTTTCCGCTCCGACTGCTGCCGTTCCAAATCGGCGAGGAGCACCTTGTTCGTGGATTGCAGCGCGGTGATGCGCTCCACTGCCTGCTGGAATTCCTTTGGATCCACGGGCGCCGGCTGCGCGGTGAGCGCCTCGCGCAGCTTGGCCTCGAGGAGCTTCTTGTCGGAACTGAGGCGACCAATCTCGGCGTTCAGCGCGTTGAACTGCTCGATGACCTCGCCGGCGGGGGCGAGGTTGTTGGTGTTCACCGTGCCGCCGGTCGCCACGGCCGCGGCCGGAGGAATCTGGGCCGGAGCCGTCGTCGGGGCCACCGCCTCGGGGAGGGCGGAGAGCTTGTCGGAAACGTAGCGGAGCCGGTAGTTGATCACCCGCTCGTTCCACGTGGGATAGCTGCGCTGCAGGTCATGCAGGCGCTTCAGCGCATTCGA
>CANGMO010000004.1 GCA_947454295.1 Verrucomicrobiota bacterium
GAAGTTCCAGCAGATCGGTGAGCGCGTTGGCCGCAATGGCCTCGGTTCGTAGCTCGGGCAGCTGGGTGGCCTCTCGTGCGGCGTTGCGGAGCAGTTCCAGGGTTTGGATGCGTTGACCGACGAGCCCGGAGCGTCGCATCAATCCGGCCCGCGCGAGCTGGGTCTCGGATAACTGCTGGCGGGAGGCCAGTTCCGCCGACTCGGCGCGTTGACGCAATCGATTGGCTTGATCGGCGTTGGCCCGTTCGCTGCGCGCGCGCAGCAGGGCGACCAGTACCAGGGCGAGGGCCACCACCGCCGCCGCAGCGGCCATGGATCCGGCACGCCTCAGGGTCTTGACCCGTCGCTCCAGTTTCCGTGCAGCCCGGACCGATTGGCCGCTTTGCAGCAGGGCGAGATCAGCCTGCAACGCCGCCGCCGATTGATAGCGCCGTGAGGCATCCGTCTCGCAGGCCCGCAGGATGACCTCATGCAATTCGAGCGCGCCGTGCGGGATCTCCCCGGACAGCCAGTCGGGAGGTGGATTGGGAAACTCGTCGGCGGGGAGCCCGGTGGCGGCCTCGTACAGGACCCGTCCGAGGGCGAAGATGTCGGCGGTGGCGGAACCGGGACCCTCGGGTGGGATGTACCCCAGCGTTCCCACAAAGCTGCGCGTTTCATCGATCGAACCCACCAATCCGAGGTCCGCGAGCTTGGCCCGTCCGTTGACGAAAATGAGATTCGACGGCTTGAGATCACGGTGAACCAGCCCATGGCGATGCAGATGCGCCAGGCCGGTCGCCAGCGCCTGGCCGAGCTCCAGGCACTCGGCGATCGGCAGTCGGCCGAGGCGCTGCAAATCGGAGCGTAGCGTGCGTGGAACGTAGGCGCCGATGTCCCAGTTTTCGATCCCGGGCGGCCCCATCACCGCATCATCAGCCACCTCCATCACGTAGTGAAATCCGTCGGCCGTTCGTCCCACGTGGAGGATCGGCACCACGCCTTCCGCGCTGCGGGAAATGGGTTCGTAGCGTTGGATGCCGCCGAACTCCCGTTCAAACGGCCGCTCGGAGCTGAAGGTGTCACGCCGCACGACCTTCACGGCGCGCCAGGCGCCCATGATGTTGCGGGCAAGCCACACCTCGCCGTAGCTGCCGCGACCGATGAGGCGCAGCAGTTCGTGGTCGGGCACCTCGGGTGGCACGGCCGAAGTGTCCGGGGTTTGTGGAAGGACTGCCATTCGGGATTCCGGCTTCGACTAGTCCGCCTCCGCCTTGAGACGGGCAATCTCCAGCTTGAGCAGGCGTCCCACGCGGTGCTTCGCGAGATACACCTGTGGCAGGCTGGCGTCGTAGCGTTCGCGAATGGTCGCCGTGGGCACTTGCTTCAGGACGGCGAGACTAAACAGCAGGTACTGACGCGGACTGACCTTCGCCTGAACGCGCCGGACTGCGGCGTCGAGCAGGTTCTGCTCCCATTCGGTTTGCCAGCTCGCCTCGAACTCCGAAACGGCCGAGGGATCGACGTCTTCCGGCGTGCCCTCTCCCTCGGGGAATTCTGGTCTTGGGGTCACCGAGGGGTGGGTGCGGGCCTTTCGCCAGTGCCGCGACAGCCGTCCGCGGATCACAGTATGAAGCCAGGCCTTGAACGATCCACGACTTGGATCATAGCGAAATCCCGGCATCTGCTTGGCGACCACCACCAAGGTCTCCTGCACCACATCCTGCGCCTCCGCCTCGGTTAATCCTGCCCGTCTTGCCACCGAATAGATCAATCGCCAATAGGTCTCGAAAAACTCCCGCCATCCTTCCTGATCCTCCCAGTCCTTCAGTCGTGAAAGCAGACTCTGCCGGGTCGGCAGAAAGGCTTCGGGTTGGGGATCAGCGGGCATCACTCAGTGGATAAACCTCCGGCCCGCGGGATCTTTCAACAATTCTGCGGCAATCGTCCCGCCGGCGATTGACCCGGCTGCATTCCGCTGCTTTGGTGGCGGCACGATCATGAAACGCTTTCTGCCCGCCCTGGTGGCCGGCCTGCTTGCGATGTTCCCGGTCCGGACGCTCGGTCAGGGCATCCCGGTCATCGAACGCACCCTCCCCAACGGATTCAAGCTCCTCATGGTAGAGCGCCATGAGGAACCGCGGATTGAAGGCGGCTGGGTGGCCCATGTGGGCAGCGCCAACGAGCGGCCTGGGATCACCGGCATCGCCCATCTCTTTGAGCACATGATGTTCAAGGGCACGCCGACCATCGGCACCAAGGATGCGAAGCGCGATCTGGAGATCCTCGCCACGCAGGAATCCCTTCGCGACCAGATGCGCGCCGAGGAGGCCAAGATGCGTGATGCCTGGCGCCGTGGCCAATTGGAGGATCTCACCAAGCCCGAGACCAAGACGGCGCGATGGAAGGAGCTGAACGCCGAGTTCAAGAAGCTGATCGACGCCGAGCGCGAAGTGCTGGTGAAGAACGAATTCGACCGCGTGTACACGACGGCCGGTGCCTCGGGCATGAATGCCTTCACCACCGAGGATCTTACGGGCTATTTCATCAGTGTCCCGGCCAACAAACTGGAGCTGTGGGCCTGGATGGAGAGCGAGCGCCTGCTGCGGCCGGTGTTCCGCGAATTCTATGCGGAGCGCGACGTGGTGTTCGAGGAGCGCCGCATGCGCACCGAATCCACGCCCCTCGGAAAGTTTGCCGAGGAGTTCAATTCGCTGTTCTGGCAGGCGCATCCGTACCACTGGCCGGTGATCGGCTGGCCCAGCGACATCCCGGCGATTTCCAAGAAGCAGGCGGATGAGTTCTACGCGCTCTACTATCAGCCGCAGAACATCACGCTGGTGCTGGTGGGTGACTTCAAGCCCGACGATGCCGAGGCGCTGGTGACCCGCTACTTCGGGCGCATCCCGCGGGGAAGCCAGCCGCCGCCCGACGTGGTGACGCTGGAGCCCGCGCAGCTCGCGGAAAAGCGCATGGATGCCGAGGCCGAGACGAATCCCCAGGTGGACATGCTCTGGCACACGGTGGGCTTTGGGCATCGCGACAGCTACGCACTGGAAGTGCTGCAGCAGTTGCTCTCGACCCGCACCGGCCGGCTTTACAAGGGGCTGGTTCTCGGACGCGAGGTGGCTACCGACACCTATGCGAACCAGGATTCCAAGAAGTGGGGCGGCGCCTTCAACATCAGCGTCGAGGTTCGCGACGGCAAGACGCCCGCGCAGGCCGAGGCGGCGGTGTTTGAGGAGATCGAGCGCTTGAAGACCGAGATGGTTCCGTCGGAGGAATTGCAGAAGGTGAAGAACCAGTTCGCCGCCTCCGAATACCGGAAGCTCTCGGCCAACAAGCCCATCTTCATGCAGGTCCTCTACGCCGAGGGTTTGGGGGACTGGCGCGAGGTTAACGAGGCCGGGAAGAAGATCCAGGCGGTGACCGCCGCCGAACTGCAGCAGGTGGCGAAGACCTACTTTACCCGCGAAAACCGGGCGGTCGCGACCTACACGCGCAAGGCAGGGACAGGCGCCGCCGAGGAGGATCCGGACCTCGTCGGACTCTCCGCCGAGCAAAAGCCGGTGGTTCGTCGCATTGCGGATTCGCTGAAGGGCGAGAGCGATCCCGCCAAGCTCAAGGAGGCCGCCACCCGCATGGAGTCGCAGTCCGCGGGCGCCGATCCCAAGCGGCAGCAACTGCAAAAGATCATTCTCAAGAAGGTCCGCGAGCGGATCGCTGAACTGGAAAAGAAGTGAGCCCGGCCTGACGCCTCCAATCCTGATTTCATTGTCGCATGACTCTCCCCCTTCTTCCCCTGATCACCGGGCTGGTTCTCGGAAGCGCGCTGTTCGCTGCGGACATTCCGGACCGCCCCGAGAAGCTCACCTTTCCCAAGCTGACCTTCGAGCCACCGAAGGCCGCGCCCTACCGGGTGCAGCTCAAGGCGGGGCCGGTGGCCTATGTGGTGCCCGACCGGACGCTCCCGCTGATCAACGTCAGCATCCTTGTCCACGCCGGCAACTACCTCGACCCGGCGGGCCACGAGGGCGTGGCGGACTTCACTGGCTATCTCCTCACGCGCGGCGGCACTCAATCACGCACCGCCGAACAACTCGACGAACGTCTCGCCTTCCTGGCCGCCAATCTGGGTTCGGCCGTGGGCGATGATTCCGCGTCCGTCGGCCTCAATCTTCTCTCCAAGGATCTGGCCGAGGGGCTGGCGATCTTGCGCGAGGTCCTGACCACGCCCCGATTCCAGCAGGACAAACTGGAGCTGTACCGCCAGCAATCGCTGCAGGCCATGAAGCAGCGGAATGATGAATCTACCTCCATCGAGGGACGCGAACGCGAGCGGCTGGCGTATGGGGACAAGTTCTGGGCCTGCCGCGAGGAGACCAAGGCGTCGGTCGATGGCATCACGGCGGACGAACTGCGCGCCTATCACAAACGCTGGTTTCATCCGGGCAACTTTGTCGTGGCGGTCAGCGGGGATTTTGATCGCGAGGCCATGATCGCGAAGCTGGAAGCCCTGTTTGCCGACTGGCCGTTTCAGGGCGAGAAGCCGCCGGTGATCCCGACCGACATCGCCATGGCCAAGCCCGGCGTGTACGTGGTCGACAAAGACGTCAACCAGGGCCGCGTCTCGGTGCTGCTTCCAGGCGTGCATCGCGATGACCCCGACATGCCCGCGGTGATGGTCATGAACGACATCCTCGGCGGCGGTGGATTCACCTCGCGCATCATGAATCGTGTCCGCTCGGACGAGGGCCTTGCCTACGGGGCCAGCAGCGCCTTCCCGGGCGGCGTCTACTACCCGCTGGCCTTCCAGGCGGGATTTGCCTCGAAGTCGCGCACAGTGGCCTACGCCACCAGCATTGTGCTCGAGGAGATGAAGCGCATCCGCACCAAACCGGTGACCGATGAGGAACTCAACACCGCGAAGCGCAGCTTCATCGACACCTTCCCCGAGGCCTTCAACACCAAGGGCAAGGTGGCTGGATTGTTCGCCCGCGAGGAGTTCACCGGAAGATACGCGAAGAATCCGGAGCATTTCGCGAAGTGGCGCAGCCGGATTGAGTCGGTGAGCAAGGAAGACGTGCAGCGCGTCGCCCAGAAGCATTTGCAGCCGGAGAACGCGGTCATTCTGGTGGTGGGACAGAAGGAAGAGATCCTGAAGGGGCATCCCGATCATCCCGAGAAACTGCCAGCCCTGAGCACCGGACCGCTCACCGAGCTTCCCCTTCGTGATCCGCTGACCTTGGAGCCGATGCCCAAGGAGAAGCAGGACAAGAAGACGGAGTAGCTGCGTCGCCAAGGCAAAAGGCGGGACGCCGAATCCGGAGCGCCGGCATCCTGCCGGCCTGTTGGGTTAATTTTGAAAGCAGGAAAGCAGGATCGGAGATGGGGCTGCACGCCGGGATGCCGTTCGTAGTCCCGTCTTCAGACGGCTCGGGAACAGCGTGTGAAAGGTCCCTGTCTCAAGGCTTGGGCACCGTTGGGGTCGGTGCACCCGCCTTACCGCCGTCACCGAGGAGCGCTTCAAATCCCGACCGTCGGTCGGGAAATTGGCGGACATACGTCTCGATCAATTGCCGGGCTTCGGCCTGGCGCCCTGTTTCCGTGAGGATCTTGGCAAGGCCGCCCATCGATTCCGGATTGTCCGCCCACAATTGGCCGGCCAGCCGATAGGCTTGTTCCGCCTCGGCAATGAAGCCACGCGCTGCCAGGAGATTGCCTGCCGACACCGTGTCGTGCGCGTGCGACTTGAGCGCGTACGGCGACTCCGTTGCCTCCGGATCGGACAGAATCTGTTCGGTGCGAGCCTTCCAGTAGTCGACGGTCTGCGCTGCGCGCTCAGGTGTGAAAGACGCCGCGCTGTCCTTCGCACCCAGTTCCATAAGTGGACCAAGTGGCACGGCGTCCGCATAGGTGCCCTGCAACGGCGACGATTCCTGAAGTGCGAACTGGAGATCCGGGTTCTTCGCCATCAGCCCTTGAAGCAGCTTTTCATTGATGGCCATCACCGCGACCTGGCCGCCGACCTCGAAGCGGCCGTCGTCGGTCAGTTTCAGCTGCTCTCCGGGCTTCACCTGTTTGGGTTCCTCGGGGAATTGCTGGTCGTGCTCAAGTCGCTTCCGGGCGTCCGCCGTGTAGGCTTCGAACGCGTGTTTGGAATCCTCCTCATTCAGGGTCGCGATCCGGTCACCGTAGAGGGTGTTCATGTACTCAATGTACCGGGTGTCGGCCATGGCGTTCTGCGTGACGATTACATGCGGCTCTCCGCCGTTCGTCTCGTTGAGCAGTTCGGGAATCCAGCGCCCGTTGTCGTTTCCGCCCACATACACCATCCCCGGTTTCAATGACCCGAGAATGGCATTGCCGTAGTCGAGGAGCTGCTGCGCGGGCCATTCATGGACCTGCTCGGCCACGCCGTATGCATCCAGCACGGCGCTCCAAACCGGATTGAGTTCCGCCGAATTCGTGGAGTGCTCGTATTGACCGGACCGTTTTGCCAGCGCGGTCCACTGGGCCTCGATGTCAGGCCAGTAGCCGGCCTCGAGCGCGCTGAAAAACTGCTCCACATCGTCCGGGACTCCCACGCCTGCCTTTTTCGCCATGGAGCGGGCGAGGGCGCGCCGTGACTTGGTGAACTGCCGCAGCTTCCCGGCAACCACTTTCTCCGCGGAGGCGGTGGGCGCATGGCTCCCGTGGTGATGGCGAACGATGTTTCCGCGGGCCGGCTGCGTCGGCTGTCCGTCGGCGGCAGTCGCGGGAGGTCGGTCGGAGGCTGGGGCCCCTTCCGAAGCGGGACGTGTGCCGAGCATCAGGAACCCGATGGCTCCGACGAGTGTGGCGATGATGAGGAGGGTCCGCTGACCGCCTCGTGACCTGTCCTTCTGTGACTGGTGCTGATCCATGGGAGAATCCGCTGATTCCACCCATCCAGACACCGAGGGGTGCGGATTTGTATAACGAGCCTTCGATCCCGCCGCCGCGGCTGTGTTAGGGGGTGACGTCAGGCCACTGCCGGAACACGATGCAGACATGCGTCTTGTCGAGCAGGGAGAATTCCAGCGCACCCCATGGGCGTTTCGTCACGCGGGGCAGGTTGGGGTGAAGTAGGTCGGGGCGGCGGGCGGAGATCTCTTGAAACAGCGCTTCAATGCACTGCGTTTCGATCGCCAGCTCGGGCCGGTCCTTGGCGGCGTATTCGGGGCTTTCGACCACGTACGCCTTGATCCCTTCTCGTTCCACCACTGCGAGCGAGTCGTCCCGGTAAAGGACCTGGCAGCCCAATCCGTTGACGAACAGATCGAGGCCTTCTTCCATCCGATTGAAGAACACCTTGGGAATGAGGCGGAGCATTGAGGGCACGGGAGGGGAGTCTAAAGTCGAAGGTCGAAGGTCGAAAGTCTGGTTACTGCAGGAGGCGGCGGTGCCATTCCATCAACGTGTCCGGATGGGTAACCAGGTGCTGCAACAGGGCGCCGCCTCCCAGGATCATCAGTCCCGCGAGAATCAGCGCCGGGATCCGCACCTGGCGCCACGTCATCACCGCCAGCGTGTCGTGTAGCAAGGTGTTGCTGGGTGGTGGGAGCGGGGCCTTCGTCAGCACGGTGGCGACGATCCGAAGTTCAAGCCCCGCCGGCGCCGCCTGCAATGGGCGGCTGGCGATCGTCGACGTGAGGGCGCCGGCGGTGAGGATGAGTCCGCGTTTGCCAAAGAACCGGCGAAGCTTCTCCACCGCACGCAGGACACGCATCTTCGCGGCATCCTCGCTGACACCCAGCGCCGTGGCGACCTGCTGCAGGCTGCGGTCCTCGAAGTATCGCAGCACGATGGCGCTCCGATCCCGTTCGCCGAGGTCGGCGATGGCCGCGTCGAGGAGGGGTTCCAGTTGTGGCCAGAACCCGGACTGGTCAGACGTGGATTCGGAGTGCATGAGGGCGTCCTGTTCGCGTCGGGTTCGGCGGGCGTGGCTCCGGCTATGCGTGATGGCCGTCAGCCGCGCCGTTTTGACCAGCCATCCGGACAGGACCACCCGTGGTCCGAGGTGCTGCGCCTTGCGCGCGAGAAGAACGAAGACGACCTGAGTGATCTCCTCCGCCTGATGCGGATCCCCGGTTTGACGGTAGGCGGCGGCATACACCTGCTGGAGATGCCGCCCAACCAGCGTGGTAAACGCAGCCTCGGAGTGATGTTCTGTATACTGCCTCAGCAGGGTGTGGTCGTCCGGTGTGTCCATCCACTCTTCCAATGCCGCCGGAGCGGCCCAGGGAACAGACTTTTTCATGCGGCTCTGGAAATGGGGCCAAATGCGGGCGGGAGATCTTGGCCCGAACCGGGCCGTAGGTCAGGCTGGGAGCTGTTCATGAATCGTTCCGCGTTCCGTCGGTGGATTGGAGTCGAGTTGGTCGAGGTCAGCGTTCTGGAGCGGCTCATTGCCACGCTGGGCGGCGGTCTCAGCATGGTGATCCTGCTGGGCATCTCCCGGCTGGCCCTGCCCCAGGCCAGTGCCGCGGTGGTGGTGGCGTCCATGGGGGCCAGCGCGGTGCTGCTGTTTGGCGTGCCTCACGGCCCCTTGTCCCAGCCGTGGCCGGTGATCGCGGGGCATGCCGTCTCGGCCGTCATTGGCGTCGCCTGCGCCCGCCTGATTCCACAGCCGCTGCTGGCGGTGGCGTTTGCCGTGGGGCTGTCGATCGGCGCGATGCATCTCCTCAAGTGCATTCATCCCCCGGGTGGGGCCACGGCGTTCACAGCGGTCCTTGGCGGGAGCGCAATTCACGACCTGGGGTTCGGATATGTCTTATCTCCAGTGCTGCTCAATGCGGTGGTCATGGTCCTGATCGCGTTTGTCATCAATGGAGCCTTTCCCTGGCGCAGGTATCCGGCGGTATTGAACCGCGCACGCCATGTCCCCGAGCCGGAGGCGAACCGCGCGACTCCCGAGCCATCGCACGCCGAGGTCCGCGCGGCGCTGAACTCGCTCGATTCGTTCGTGGACATTACCGAGGAGGATCTGGTCCGGCTCGTGCAGTGGATCGATTCGAGAAAGTCCAAGCGAAGCTGAACTCCGTCGATGCGCTCGCAGGGGGGTGGCGGAAACGCGCTTCGAATGGATTTCCCTTTGCCACGTCTTCCGGGCGGGCGTTTGCTTGGAACTCAGGTGCGGCGCGGTGTCCGCACCCTGGACGACCCATCCAGACCAACCCCCAACCGACTGACGTCCTGTCGTACCCTCCCATGACGCCCTTGATCCCCCGTGCCCTGATCGCCGCTTCCACCCTGCTTGCCAGGAACCTGCTCGCCGCCGGCCCGACCGCGCTTCCGGATGATCCCGCGTGCACGGCCGAGGATCGTCGGTTCATGGCGCGCGCCTACGAACTTGCCCGCGAGGGAGTCGCCTCGGGAAATGCCCCCTTCGGGGCGGTGCTGGTGAAGGATGGAAAAGTGGTGGCCGAGTATCACAATCGGGTGAATGCGCTCACCAATGTGGTGCATCACGCGGAGACGGGATTGATCGCCACCTTTAGCCCCCGGATTGAACGCACCACGTTTGCCGCCTCAACGCTGTACACCAGCAGCGAGCCCTGCACGATGTGCTGCGGGTCGATTCGCTTCGCCGGCATTGGCCGCGTCGTTTACGGCGTCACGGAAAGCCAGTTCGAACAGATCATCACCGGCGAAACGCACGCCGATCACCTCGGCAGCAAGGAGGTCTTCGCCCGAACTGCGCCCAAGGTGAAGGTGCTGGGTCCGCTCATGGAAGCGGAGGGGCTGGTGGATCATCAGAAGTACTGGCCCACCCACGTGAATCCGGCGCGCATGAAGCGGACGAATTGATCCTTCAGTGCTGGGGCGATGAAAAACTGAGGAGATGGCAGATGGGAGATGCGGGATTGTCTTGCTCGGACGCTGGCATCCTGCTGGCGAGTGCACGCCCTGGTGGGGCGTTGTGGGAATCGGGTTTGAGGGCTAGCGTGGCAGCCGGTGCCCGTCACGGATCACATTCGCAACAAGCTGTCGCAGGTTCCCCATCGCCCCGGGGTCTACCTGCACAAGGACCGCTTTGGCACGGTCATCTACGTGGGCAAGGCTCGGGATTTGCGCAAGCGGGTCAGCCAGTACTTCCACCCGTCGCGTCGCATGGGGTGGGATCTCAAGTTCAACGCATTGGTCGACGCCATCCACGACTTCGACTGGCATGTGGTGAAGAACGAGCCGGAGTCCCTCCTGCTCGAGGGGCGGCTCATCAAGGACTTTCAGCCGCGCTTCAACATCGATTTCCGCGACGACAAACGTTTCCTCCTGCTCAAGGTCAATCTCAACGATCCGATTCCCCGCTTCACGCTGACCCGCCTGCGCAAGGACGACGGGTGTGTGTATTTCGGGCCGTTTGCCCACAGCGGGAGCGTCCGGCGGGCGCTGACCATGATGCGACGGAAGTTTCATCTGCGTGGATGCCGCCCGCTGACCCCGGGCGCTGCGGACCACAAGCACTGCCTCTACGGCAATCTCAAGCACTGCACCGCGCCTTGCATTGGGAACGTGACGCGAGACGAGTATCTGGCGCAGGTACGGGCGGGCATTGAGTTCCTGGAGGGCCAGACCGACGAGCTGTGCGCCGAATTGGAAGCCGAGATGAAGAAGGCGGCGGTGGCCCTGGAGTTTGAAAAGGCGGCGCAATTGCGGGATGCGCTGGAGGATCTGCGCCGCACCACGCTGAAGACCGAGAAGTTTGAGCGGATTCCCTACAAGCTGCCGGTGGCCATCAATCCCGAGTCCGACATGAGGGAGCTCGGTCGAGTTCTCGGATTGCCGGGACCGCCTGCACGCATCGAGGGATACGATATTTCGAACATCAGCGGCACCTTCATGGTGGCGTCCATGGTGAGCTTCTGGCATGGGCGGCCCGATCGTTCGAATTACCGCCGATTCCGCATGAAGACGGTGACCGAGCAGAACGATTTCGCCTGCATGGCGGAGACGATCCGTCGGCGCTATTCGCGGCTGGTGCGGGAGATTCGCGATGGCAGGACGGCGGCGCGTGACGACGCGGGCGAGGGCGGAGAAGCCTCTCCGTCGGAACTCGCCGGAGCCGTCCGCGATGTGTCGCGGGCCTTCAAGGGCGCGCCCGCGGGCGCGTTGACGGATGCCGCGGCGCCGGTGGTGGAGGAGTTGCAGGCGCCCTGGGTGCCGCGTCCGCCGTCCAAGCCCGGATTGCCCGACCTGATCCTTATTGATGGCGGTCCCGGCCAGCTCAATGCCGCGTGCGCCGAGCTGGCCCTGCTGGGTCTGTCCCACATCCCGGTGATCGGATTGGCCAAGGAAAACGAGGAAATCTACCGCCCGGGTGTATCGGATCCCCTGGTGCTCGGTCTCGACAACAATGCCGTGAAGCTCCTGCAGCGGGTTCGTGATGAATCCCACCGCTTTGCCAACACCTATAATGCCCAGCTTCGGCTCCGGAAGATCTCCGAAAGCGTCCTCGACGAGTTTTCCGGGATCGGCGACGCGCGAAAGCAGGCGTTGTTGCGGAAATTTGGGTCGGTTCAGCGGTTGCGTCGGGCCTCGGTGGAGGAAATTGCCGCCATTCCCGGCTTTGGCGGACGGACAGCCGCCGATTTGAAGGCGTTTTTGGATGCCCGTGTTGAACAGCAGACCGCTCCGGACGGTCGGTAGAAAATTCCGACGCAACCTTCTGGCGCTTTCGCCATTCGACAGGAATGGGGACGGACCGCTAGGTTGTGCCCCGGTTCACTGATGGATTCTAATCCCATGATCGAGGTCAAAGACCTCACCAAGCGCTATCCCGGCCGCACGGCCGTGAATGGGCTGACGTTTTCCGTCGGCCGGGGCGAGGTCGTGGGCTTTCTCGGGCCGAATGGCGCCGGCAAGTCGACCACCATGCGGATCCTCTCCAGCTTCATGCCCGCGACCAGCGGCACGGCGCGGGTGGCGGGGTTCGACGTGTTTCACCAGGCCGACGAGGTGCGGCGCCGCATCGGGTACATGCCCGAAAACAATCCGCTGCACCTCGATATGCGGGTGCGCGAATACCTCAAATTCCGGGCCCGGCTCAAGGGACTGGGCTGGCGTCGGAGCCGCGAGCGGGTGGACACCGTCCTCCGGCAGTGCGGATTGATCGATGTCGAGCGCCGCATCATCGGACAGCTTTCCAAGGGTTACCGGCAGCGCGTGGGGCTCGCCGATGCGCTGGTGCATGAGCCGGACCTGGTGATCCTCGACGAGCCGACCATCGGTCTGGATCCCAATCAGATTCGCGCCGTCCGTGCCCTGATCAAGGAAGTTGGCCGAAGCCACACGGTGCTCCTTTCCACCCACATCCTCAGCGAGGTGGAGATGACCTGCAACCGGGTGCTCATCCTCAACCGGGGAACGATCATTGCTGCGGACACCACCGAGAATCTTGAGCGCCACCTGTCGCTCGATGGCCAGGTGGTCGCCGAAATTGCCGCGCCGCTGGCCCAGGTCCGCGAGGCGTTTCGGGATCTGCCTGGTGTCGCCCGCATCGATGTGTCCGAGGCCGAGGGGGCCTATGTCCGACTTGCGCTCACCCCGAAGGAGGGCGAGGACCTCCGTCCGCTGGTGTTCGAGCAGGTCCGTCAGAACGGCTGGATGCTTCGCGAACTCACCCGGAGTCGTCATTCGCTCGAGGATATTTTCGTTCATCTCACCCGGGGGCGGAAGGAGGAGCTCCTCTGATGGCTGTATTTCTCGCCCTGGTGCGACGCGAACTGGGCGTCGCCTTCAATTCCCTCACCGGCTACGTGGTTGTCGCCGTCGTCCTGCTGCTCAGCGGCTGCTCCCTGGTGGACATCGTCACCAAGCTCAACGGCGGCCGTGAAGCCGGTCCGGTGGTGGGGCTGTTCTACCGGAGCCTCTACTTCTGGCTCATCCTGTTGCCGCTGCCGGCGGTGATCACCATGCGCTCCTTCGCTGCGGAACGCTCCAGCGGTACCTACGAGTCGCTCATGACGACGCCGGTCGGCGACTGGCAGGTCGTTCTCTCGAAGTACGCCGGCGCAATGTTGTTCTACGCGCTGGCGTGGCTGCCGCTGCTGGCGGTGCTGGCGGTGTTGCGCCAGGTGACCCACCAGGAGGCGTTCCTGGAGTTGCGCGCGACGGTTGGGGCCTACCTGGGAATCGGCCTGATCGGTTCTACCTTCATCGCAATGGGCTGCTTTGCCTCGTCCCTGACCCGCAGCCAGCTGGTGGCCTGCATGCTGTCGTTCCTCATGACCATCGGACTCTGGGTCATCGGGCTGGGGCCGGCGATTTCCGAGGGCGCGGACGCCACCGCCAGTCGCTTGCTCACCCACGTGTCGGTGCTGCGGCACATGGATGACTTTGCCGCGGGAATCCTGGATTCGCGCCACATCGTGTTTCACGTCACGGGCACGCTATTGTTTCTCTTCTTCACCGTCCGCGTGGTTGAGGGGCGTCGATGGAAATGAACGGGATGCCGAATCACGCCATGCAGTCGCAGCCTCCCAGTTTTGTTCCCGGCCGAAAATGGCGCGTGGGCTTCTCCGTGCTGATTTCCCTGATCGCCGCGGTCGCCGTGGTGGTCATGGTCAATTATCTGGCGGTCAACCGGAAGGTGTGGCGCTTTGACCTGACTCGCGGCCAGTCCATCCAGCTGTCCCCGCTCACCCTCGCGACGCTGGCTTCGCTCACCAACGACCTGCACGTCTCGGTGCTCTTCAATCGGGAGTCCACCCTGTATCCGCACGTCGATTCCCTGCTGCGTGAATACGAAGGCCGCTCGCCGCATGTGGTGGTTCAGCGAATTGATCCGGAGCGGAACCCCAGTCTCGCGCGTTTGAAGAAGGGCGAATTCAAGCTCGGTTCGAAATCCGGCGACGTGGTGGTCTTCGAGCTGAACGGACGGACGCGCATTGTGCCGGTGGAGGATCTTTCCATCTACAGCCAGGAGGACATCCAGGCGCGCATGAACGGCGGTCACAACGAAATTCGCCGTGCCGCCTTCACGGGCGAGGTTCGCTTCACCTCGGCCATTGCCGCGCTGCTCGACGGAACCCGGCAGCGCGCCGTGTACCTGGTCGGCCATGGCGAGGCGCCGTGGGACGGGGAGACCACGGGGGCGGGCTACGCGGAGTTCGATCGCATGCTTCGTGGCGAAAAGAACCTGATGGTGGAGGGGTGGAATCTCGCCACGAATGATCTGCCGGCTGACACGCAGCTGGTGCTGATTTCCGGACCGCGAGCCGCGTTCCTGCCGGTGGAGTTGGGGCGCATCGAGGCCTTCCTGCGCCGGGGTGGACGCCTCCTGGTGGCGATGAGCTACGAAGCGGTGCAGGTGCGAACCGGACTTGAGGAACTGCTGGCCCGCTGGGCGGTTGCTTGTCCGCCGATGATCGCCGGCGAAGGCAACAAGGATCTCGTGCGTGCGGGCTTTGATGTGCTCTCCAAGAGTCTTGGGTCGCATCCGTTGATGGCTCCGCTCCGACGGGATGGTGCAACGGTCTATTTCCCGTTCCCGCGTGTGATCGTTCCCATGGAACCGCGATCCCTCCCGGCCGGTGCGGCCCGGGCCGAGGTGCTGGTCACCACCAGCGACCAGGGATTCACGCGATCTGAAATTCGCAACGGCAGTCCGGTATTCAGCGCCGAGGCCGGAGACCGTCGGGATCAGGTGATTCCGATTGCCGTCGCTGCCGAAAAAGACGGAGTGCTCGGGGTGACTGCGGGCCGCGGTGCGGCACGACTGGTGGTGCTCGGGGATTCGATGCTACTGACCAACGGCGTCCTCGACAGCGATGCGAACCGTGATTTTGCCGGCTTCTGCGTCAGCTGGCTGCTCGACCGTCCGCAATCGCTCGCCATCGGTCCGCGTCCCCTCAAGGAATGGCGGCTCAATCTGTCCCGCCGGCAGGTGAATCTCATGCAATGGAGCCTCCTGGGGGCACTCCCGGGCGGCGTGCTGCTCCTTGGACTGCTGGTCTGGAGCCGCCGTCGCGCCTGAACCTGAATCGATGTCGCGATCCGCATGAATCCCCGTTCCACCTGGCTGCTGATCCTCACCGCCCTCGGACTGGGTGCGTATCTGTTCTGGAGCGAGCGGACGCCGGCGGTGCGTGTCGATGGCCTCGCCGGCCCGCGGGTGCCGTTTGCCATGATTTCTGCGTCCCAGGTGACCGCGGTGGAAATCCTGCGCAGCAACGTCGTCGTGCGTCTGGAGCGTGATGGGGACACCTGGCGTCTCCGACAGCCGGTCGCGGATCTTGCGGATCGGGGGGCGGTGGACTCGTTTCTCCGGAACCTGGCGAAGCTGAAGCCCAAGAACTCCATTCCCTCGACCCAGATCGACGCCGGCTCCGGCGGGCTTACCGCGTTCGGACTCGACGCTTCTGCCGTCACGTTGAAGGTGGAAACCGGATCCCAGCCGGCCTTGTTCAAACTCGGTGCGCGGGCGCCCATCGGCGGCGACTTCTATTTTCAGCGGGTTGGTGACGAGGGTGTGTTCACCGCGGATGCGTCACTGCTGGATTCGCTCCCCGAATCGCCCTCGGGTTGGCGTGATCGCTCGTTGTTCACCGTTTCCGCCGCCGCGGTGGATCGCGTCGAACTTCGGGGCCGGACGCAGTTTGAGGCCCGCCGGACGGTGGGGCCGAAAGGTGCGGTTACCTGGCGCATGGTGCGTCCCGTCGAAGCTCGTGCCGATGGCGACCGGCTGGAGGCCCTGATGGGTCTGCTGCAGCGGGTGAAGATCCATGAGTTCGTCAGCGATGCCCCGAGTGCGGATCTCGAGCGATACGGTCTGCAGCCCCCGGAATCCGAGCTCTTCCTCCACGGTGCGAGCAACACGCTGGTGCATCTCCAGATCGGCCGTTCCCCGACCAATAATCCGGGCCTCGTGTACATGCGACGCATGTCATCGACCAATGTCGTTTTGGTGCCTGCCACGACGGTGCTCCCGCTTCAGGGAACCCTGGCGTCCTTCCGTGACCGCCATCTGCTGCCCGCCATGTATTTCCTCAACCGCCTGGAGTTCGCTGCGGCGGGGCGGACCAATGCGCTGGAACGCGAAGGCACCAACTGGTGGATTGCCGGCGCCCAACGTCTTCCGGCACGGGTGGACCTGGTGGCCTTCTTCCTGGCGCGGTTGGGGGCGCTGGAGATTGCGGAATTTCCGAACGACGTTGTGGCGGATTACTCCCGGTATGGACTCACGGCGCCGGTTCGCATCTACGGGTTCCAGGAGGAAAAGGGAACCGGAACCAACGGGCCGTTGCGACTGCTGCTCGGCGAAACCGGCGATCGGGAGTCCCCCTTGGTGTTTGCCCGGCGCAGCGATGAGGCGCCGGTGTATTCGCTCCGGCGCGCCGACGTGGCACGGCTGCCCGAGTCAGCGCTGCAGTTCCGCGATTTTCGCTTCGCCTCCAGCAACGTGGTGAAGGTGGTCGCCGTTCACCACGGCCGAACGCGTACGCTGGAGCGGTCGCCCACCGGCGAATGGATGGTCACGGGCGGACAGCCGGGGGCGCCCTTCAGCCCGGCCGCCGACGAGACCCTGCACCGGCTTGGATTGCTGGAGACCATCCCGTTTGTGGTGCCCAACGAGTCGCTGTTCACCTCGCGCCCGTCGTTCTCCGAGATGGGACTGGAGCTCACCATGTTCCTGGATGCGTCCGCCCCCATCCGTAAGTGGCGTCTGCGATTTGTCACCGACCTCGGCGCGCTGGCCGTCGCCCTTTCCAATTTCGACGACGATCCGATTCCCTACAGCCTGGAGATTCCTGGCGCGCTGTTCCGCGAGATTCAGCGCGACTTCAGCGTGCTGCCCCGCGAGTGATCGCTCCGGGTCGCGAACGTGAACCCCGAACCCACGAACGAATCGGCCGTCCCGTCCCGGACTCGGGGCTGGCGTGCGGTCTTTGGCACGGTGCGCTGGTGTCGCCGCGGGGCGGCGCTGGGATTCCTGCTCCTCCTCATTGTCTTTCTCGATCTCAATCAGATCGGGCTCCCCGAGTTCGCCAAACGTCCGCTGCTGGAACAGTTGAAATCGCGCGGCGCCGAATTGGATTTCACCCGGATGCGACTGCGGCTTGGCCGCGGCATCGTTGTCGAGAACGTTCAACTGCGACGCGCCGGTGGCGTGCCCGGCGAACAGGTCGCGGTTTCGCAGCTGCAGCTGAAGCTACGCTGGTCGGACCTCCTGTCGGCCACCGCGCCCACCATCACCGCGGTGACGGTGCGTGGAGGAACGCTGACGATTCCGCTCACGTCCGGTGATGGAAAACCTCCCTTTGTGTTTGCGGTCAGCGGTGTCGAAGGGCGGCTGCGATTCGACACCGAACTTCACTGGACCCTGGAGCGATTCGAGGCGACCTGCCACGGCGGAAAGATC
>CANGMO010000005.1 GCA_947454295.1 Verrucomicrobiota bacterium
ATCAGGCATTCGTCGTCGGGATGAGGCGAAAAGATGAGGGCCGTGGGCGCCCCAGCGGCGACCGGGGGATTGGGAGCGGCCGGGAATCCACCCAGCGGATAGGAGCGGCCTTCGCGGAACAGGCGGGCGTGGTCAGCGACCAGGGCGGCGTACGGATTCATGATGGGCAAAAGTCTATCGCGACCGGCGGAAGCAGGGAAGACGGGACGTTTCGAGTCTCCGGCGCGGCGCGCTGGAATGGGCTCCCGGAATGTCCACTTGCCTTCAGAGAATCGCCGCCGCTTCATCGACGCTGTGACCGCGCACGTCGACGAAGCCGCGATTCATCAGATCGAGCGGCCCCACCCCAGCCTCTGGAAGTACTACATCCTGTGCTGCCTGATGGTGTTTCCCCTCGCCCCCATCCTGCTGCCGATCCACTGGTTTCGGTATCACTCGATGCGATACCGATTCACCGCGGAAGGCGTTTCGATGAGCTGGGGCGTCCTGTTTCGCCGACAGATCCTCCTGAACTACGCGCGCATCCAGGACATTCATCTTCAGTCCAATCTGGTCGAGCGCTGGTTGGGACTGGGCCGGCTTCTGATCCAGACGGCGAGCGGTAGTTCCACGGCGGAGATGACCATCGAGGGACTTCAGGAGTTCGAGGCCGTCCGGGATTTCCTCTACTCGAAGATGCGCGGCGTGAAGGATCATCCGCACGCCACCGCGACGCATACCGTCGAGCCATCCGGAGCAGCCGGATCGCTTGCGGCGGCGTCGACCGCCAGTGACGCGGAACTCGTCGGAATCCTCCGCGAGATTGCCGCCGAGGTGCGGTCGTTGCGCGAATCCGTCGAACAGCAGGCCAGCACCCCGGCTGGAGGCGAGCGCCATGTTTAATCGCCTGAGCCAGCGCCTTCTGGTGCTCCTGAAAGTCCCGCACGATCCGGAGGCTCCAGCTGGAGGCCCTGGCACTCTCCGCGTCTTCCGGGCCGGGCGGGCGTACTACCGGTTGAATCTCGCGGTCTGGGCCGTGAAGCAGGTGCTGACCCTGGCCGCGTTCCTCTTTTGGTTTTGGGCTCTGATCTATTGGGAAGCGACCGTGCGCGAGGCCGCCACCGCAACCCCGTCCACGATACCCTCGGACTCCGCGGTGGCCAGTGCCGCCTCAACGCCACCACCACCGGTCGCGTCCGAAGCGCAGCCCGGATCCACCGTCAAAAAGAGCAAGGCCCGTCGCAAGGGCCAATCGTTCAAGCAGGTGATGGTGCAGCTTTACCACAAGATGCCGTCCCTGGTGTTCCCGCTTCTCTGGGTCGCCAAGGGCATTTCGCTGCTGGTCTACCTCGTCCAATTGCCAATCACATACCTGATTCTACGCCTCGATTACGAACAGCGTTGGTATCTGGTGACCGATCGGAGTTTGAGACTGCGCTCCGGCGTGTGGTCGGTTCGCGAATTGACGATGAGTTTCGCGAACCTCCAGCAGATCACCGTGAGCCAGGGACCGCTCCAACGGTTCCTCGGCATTGCCGATGTCTGCGTCCAGTCGGCGGGCGGCGGCGGGGCGGTGGCGGGTCATGCCGGCGCGCAGTACGCCTCGCTCCACTCCGGGGTCTTTCACGCCGTGGAGAACGCCCAGGAAATCCGCGACCTCATCGTGGAACGACTGCGCATCTTTCGGGAGACCGGCCTGGGCGATCCCGAGGAGTCACGGCACGCGGCGTCGGCGGGAACCATCCCGTCAACCAGCGGCGGCTCGCGCGTCGGAATCGACACGCTGGCCGCCGCACGCGAGCTGCTCGACGAAGTGCGGCGTCTCCGTTCGACGCGGCTAACCCCACCGGTCAGCTGACCACCGGCAAGCTTGCCGCCGCGACGGCCTGGCCGTGGCGCTTGTCCTTCTCATCGGGGATGTGGAAGGCCGTGGCCGCTGAGAGCGCGGGAAACTCGCGGTCCAGCACCTCCCGTGCGGCGCCGAGCATGAGATCGCCGCCCGGACCGCTGGTGACGCGTCCCAGGATGAGCACGTTGCGGAAGGCGTAGAAGTCGGCGTAGTACGCGAGGCCGTAGCCGAGGTAGGTCCCCAGGGTGCGGTAGATGCGTGCCGCGCGTTCATCCCCGGATGCCATCGCGGCCTGCACCGCCTTGAGCTGCTCGGGCAGCGGGAGAGTGCCGGCGATCGGCAGGCCCGACGCGGGGATTAGGCGTCCCACCGCCTGCTGCGAAAAGTACTGCACGCCGCATCCGCCATCGCCGCTCCATTCATCGGGCGGGGCCTGGTGCCGGTAGTCCACGGGATTGAACGCGAGCTCGTTCAGCCAAGTGGTGATGTTGCCTTCCGCGGTGACAAATCCGGCCGCCGTGCTGGTGCCCAGCGCGATGCCGAGAACCGAATTACACCCGAGCGACATCGAGGCCGCCAGCGCGGTGACTTCGCCATCATTCACCACGTCGAAGGGAATCCCATTCCACGCCCGACGCAGATCGAGGAAGAGGTCCTTCACCCGGGAATCAAACAGTTCCTTGGGCACACCGCGGAACAGTGAGGCCACCTTCACGCGATTGTTCACGTACACGCCGGCGGCGCTGCCACCGATACCGTCTACGCGCGGGAGATGTGCCGCCGCGCGGCGGAGCGAATCCATGATACCATCAAAATGATATTGGGGATCGGGCTGGAAGTACGGATCCCACACGATTTCCTCGCTGAAGACGCAGCGACCATCGATTACCGCGGCGACCTTGCGATCACTGCCACCCAGATCGAAGCCGATGCGGCACCCATTCCAATGGCGTCCCAGCGGCGCAGTGTTGGAACGAGGCGCGGGCAGATCCGCCGGAGATCCGGCATGCACCACCTCAATGGGACGGTCATAAATGCGCTGCCCGATGATCTCGGAATCGAACCGGCCCACCGCGGTATCGGAGTAGTGCCGGCGCAGGGAGTCAGCCAGCGCGACCGGTCCGGCGACGTGGATCCGGAATCCACCCCAGGCCCACAGCAGGAATTTGGCGAGACGTTCCACGAAGAAGTCGTTCGCGACCGCCGCCGCCGGATGCGACGCGTCGAGCACCTGGAACGCGTGGTGGAACACCGATCCATCGGCCTGCTCGAGCGCGAGCGTCACGGGAACCGTCGCCGCGGTACGAAACGACCGGGTGGCGAGCGCGGCAGGACGAAAACCGGGATCAAGCACCGGAACCACCGCCGGTGCCGGCAGGAACTGGGAAAGCGCGGTCGAAGACATGGGCGGGAAGGCTGGAAAGCGAGGCTGCAACTGGCAAGCCCTGCGTCAGAACAAGCTCACTTGACATCTGTTATGGTGTGCTCACACAGTCGCACACACCCGTATCGGAGGCTTCACCCCTAGTTTCTTCTCTCCCATGAACCCATTTGTGCACGCGCTGCGTCCGGCAGCCAGGATTCGACTTCATGCCGCGATGCTCTTCGTAGCGGCTGGTGTGGCGGTGCAGGGCGACCCAGGGCCGCGTGTGGCTCCAATTGCGGACCAGATCCTTACCAAATCGATCGAAAGCAACTACATCCCCTTCACCATTGAGCAATCCTCCAGAGGAACAATAGTGCAGGCGAGTGTTCCCGACCGGTATCGCGAGCGCTTCACGGCGCAGGCGGCCTACGGGTTGACCAACGGATACGTCACGGTGTTTTCCCACAATTCGGTGGAGAATCCGTTTCCGCCGGCGGTGACGTTTCCGGTCACGCTGACCGTCATCAGGTCCGCGGCGTCCGCGCCGGACCACATTGCGACGACAAACCGGACCAGTTTCCAGGCAACCTATCTCCCAAGCGACCTCAACAGTCAGTACCTCACCGGGGAGGCGGGAGGCCGTTTTGCCAACTCCACGTTCTCTGCGATCGCCGATCTCAGCGGAGACGGGAATCCCGAACTCATCACGCTGGGTGCCAGGCCGGGCCGCATCACGGCAGCCTACGTGAATCAGTCGGCACTCACCACCGTGACACCCCAGGACCCGATTCGAGCGCTCTCGACCGGAACCTTTCGCGGATTCGATGTGGCGGATTTCAACGGCGACGGCTTGGTCGATTTGCTGACCATCGATGCCAATAACCAGCTGCTCCTGTATTCGCACAAGCAGACAGTCGATAAGACCATTACACCGAGTTTCATCCCGGCCACCAACGCGCTGCCTGTGATGAAGGCGGCGAACACGGTGTGGGCGGATCTCGACAACGATGGATTGCCCGACCTGGTGGTGGTGGCGCCCGGCTCCGGTTCCACATCGTCCCCCACGTACTCCGCCCCGCGAGTCTTCTGGAATCACGGTGCGGACGGCTTCAGCGAGGGAACCGATTCGGCAAAGCTTCCGGCCGCCGGAGGACCGGTGGTGGCGGCGGATTTTGACGGCGACGGAATGGTGGATCTCTTTGTGACCAACGTGCTGCCTTCGGGTGGAACCAGCACTGATCTGACCGGCGTCCTGATGCTCAATCGCGGAGACGGAACCTTTTCGCGGTCGCCCATTGCCTTCCCCAAGGGGCGGGTGCTTTCGGCGGGTTGGACCGATCTCAACGGGGACGGCGTGCCCGACCTGTGGACCACAGTGCAATTCTCGAACGCCCTCAACGGCGAGCTGCGCCTGCTGGAGCAGCGTTCCGGAACGTTTGTGCAGACCGCGGCCATTCCGCTTGAGGCCTCCCGGGGTGCGGTTGCCCCGCGCGGCTACGCGGTGGCATTCGGGGATTTCGACAACGACGGATTCGTCGACTTCATCGCGCCGTCGCGGGTGATCACGTTGAAACCCGCGATCAGCGCCTCGGTGGTGACCAGCACGAACTCCCTCCTGGCCGTGTGGCGCAACGACGGCCACGTCCGGTTTACTCCGCGCGGTCCTCTGGAGGACCCCGCCGCACCGGCATACTTCACCACGCTGGCCGCCGCGGATTTTGACGGCGATGGCAGTCTCGACCTGTTCAAAGGCGGATCCACCGACGGCACCCCGGGCATCGCGATCAACCGGGCCGCCGTCCCGAATCTGCCACCCACCCCGCCGGTAAGCCTGTCGGCTACGCTGCTGGGAAACTGGGTATTCCTCTCGTGGAAACCCGGGACCGATGCGAATCAGACCGCCCCGCTAAGCTATAATATCCGCGTCGGCAGCTACCCCGGCGGGAACGATCTCGCCCCCTCGCTTTCGCATCCCAATGGCACGCGCATGGTGCCCGCACCGGGCAACGCAGGATTCCGAACGTTCCACCTGCTCAATCTCGCCCATGCCGATGCAACAGCGATCTATTGGAGTGTCCAAAGCGTGGACGCGGCATTTCAGGGAAGCGTCTTTGCTGTCGAAAACGTTTTGAATCTCGACACCAAACGCCTTACCGCTCCGCAATTACTCGGGCTGCAAAACCTGGAGATCCCGACCAACGCGCCCACCTCGGTCCCCTTCCACGTCAGCGATGACAACACCCGCGCCGCAGCTCTGGCGGTCAAGGCCTCCAGCTCGGACTTCACGCTTCTCGACCTGACCGCGCTCCGCGTCACCAACGCCGCCACTCCCAGCGACCCGGGACTGCGCGTTCTCACCCTTCAGCCCCTCCCTGGCGCCATCGGAATCGCGACGGTGACGGTCACCGTGACCAACAGTCACGGCCTCGGGGCATCGCAGACGATTCGAGTGGGCATCCCTTCCCTCACCCGGACCGCTGCGACCGGAACCGCCTCAGTGCCCCGTGATCTTCCCGAGTCGCTGCCGATCCCAACGGTTGGCCCGGGCACCACGGCAGTGAACGCGGACACGTCGGCAATCCTGGGTGGACCGCGGTGGAATGACGGGCAGTGGACCCTCTGGTTGAATGCCCGGGACAGCGTTCCCCGACAGCTGCAGCAGTCCGGGGATTTGTTGAACTGGCAGCCGACGGCCGCCGACGGAGTTCAGACCAACGGACGCGTGGAGTTCCGACTTGCGCCATCGGAAGCCTCGGGCGCGCTCTTTTTCCGAGTGATCCCGCATACCCGCTGATCCCGTCATACCCGGCGCGGCGCGGCTAGGGTTTGGAATCCGCCCTGGCGGCGGGATGTTCCTCCAACCACTCCTTTGCCTCACGATTTCCCCGTTCCGCAGCGACGGCGTAGAGGCGGCGCGCCTCCGCGGCATCCACGGGGACGCCCTTTCCGGATTCGTGTCGCTGGGCCAGCTCCAGCGGTGCCTCGGCGGAACCGTCGGCGATGCGCTGCTTCAGGAATTTCACCACCCGCTCATCCACTCCGACCAGAGCCCGTTCGTTGCGCTGCTTTTCCGCGAGATCGATGGCGGACAGGCGGGCATCACGCTCCTTTTGAGCACGGGCTGCAGCGACGGGATCGACGTGCACCACCACCGGCGGCGGCGTTGGAGCCGGAGTCACCACGACGGTGGGAGCGGTCCGGACGGAAGTGGTCCGTCGGGCGGCACCACCACGAAACACATAGCCACGTGCCGCATGGGCGGGGGTGAAGGAAACGAGAGAGACGACCGACAGCAGTGTCAGAACGAAACGCGGAGGAATCATGGCCGGTATCCAGAAGGTTGGCCCGGCACCCCTGCGCCCCCCTTGAACGCATCGAGTGTCGGGATGCGAAAAGGTGGCAGAAAGGCGACGTCAGGCAACTGTGCGTTCCCTGGACATCGCCTTTGAGATTTCCCGCGGCTGGCGTGCGAACCGCAGGTCGCGAATCGCTTCAGCAGGAGGATTACCGGGCGGCGGAATCAGCGGCGCCTTCGAGGGCGTCGGCAACCACCGGAAGCACCGGTCGAAGTCGATCCACGCGCTGCATCACCGAGTTCACCGTATCCTGCGCACCTGCCTGATAGAGCCGCTGGCAGGTTTCCAGGAAAGCACGGGACACGGCGAGTCGCTGATCCCCGGCCACCAGCGGCAGGGGTTCATCGGCCACCAGCGAGGTCATCAAACGGGCGGCGGTGACGGGCGCATCCATCCGTTGCGGGGCGGAGGCGAGGGCACGGGCGGCTTCCTTCACGCGGCCGCGTTGCAGGAGGGCGGCACCCTCGGCGATGGCCAGGTCGGGATCATTCGGATGATGCCGGCGCGCCTCGGTGCACCATTGCTCGGCGATGCCCGCCAGCTCGGGGCGAAGCAGCGCGATCTCGGCGCCACGCTGCCAAATACCCAGACAATCCGGGCGCCGGAGGGCGAAATCAAAGAGCATGCGCAGCGCATCCCCCTGACGTTCCTGGCCGGTGAGGAAGCGTGCGTACTCGCGCACCCACTCCTCGGAATCGGGATCCTTGGCGATCACGGTGCGATACGCCTGGTCAGCGGCATCGATTTCTCCGCATCCCTCGAGGGCCTGACCCAGGGCCAGGTAGGGCAGCGGACCGGAGAGTTCCTCCGGGCGGTAATAGAGCGTCGTTTCGCCGGCGCGGGCGATGGCCTCGCGCAGATCACGCGCGGCGTCGGCGTGACACCGCATGCGGATCAGCGCCGTGCCCCGGTTGAGCAGCTGACCGGCGGTCAGCCGTCCTGAGGCGGCCAGCGGAGAGCGCAGCACTTCCACCACCTCGGGCCAGCGACCGGCCTGGAGGAGGTAGGTGCTGTACTGCGTGAGCAGGGCTTCACGGGCCTCCGGCGTCAGGCTGCCATGTACCGCCGCATTGGCCTGGGCCAATGCCCGGGCGTATTCGCGAAGACCGGCCTCGCGGTCGCCGGAGCGAACCAGCTCCAGTCCCAGCTGGGTCCGATAGTTGAGATTCTGCGGATGTTCGGCGATGCCGAGACGAAGCAGTCGGAGGTTTCGCGACTTCTTGTTGCGCTCGGCGACCACCTCGGGGGCGTAGCCGTGATGAATCAGCAGGGCATCGCCACGCCGATGCTCCATGCCCCACGACTTTCCAAGACGCTCCACCTGGGAGAACGCCTCCTCGTGCACGCGGCCGATGAAGTAGATGCCCGGGGCGTTGCGGAACAGGCGCGGGACATAGGCCAGGGCACCATCTCCCAGGGTCGACTCCTTGAGCGGCAGGCGGAAACCCAGCACGCCCGGGGTGCGGAGGTGTGACTTCAACTTCTGAACGTGCGTCCCCGACAACTCCTCGTCGGCATCCAGAATCAGCACCCAGTCACCCCTGGCGTGCAAGAGGGACAAGTTCCGGGCGGCACTGAAATCGTCACACCAGGTAAAGGAATGAACCTCGGCATTGTGCTCCCGGGCGATTTCGACCGTGCGATCCGTCGATCCGGTATCCACCACAACGATCTGCGACGCGATCTCGCGCACCGACTTCAGGCAGCGGGCGAGGAATCGCTCCTCGTTCTTCACGATGAGACAGACTGAAAGCTTCGGCTCCGCGGACGCCTCGGGAAGGGCTGGCCAGCGAAGGTCAGTCTTCCGGAGCTCTTTCTTCGACTTCAGCGCCTGCCCCAGCTGTTTCACTGCGGGACAACCCGGGGCGAGCGCGGCCGCACGCTTGTGCGCCCGCACCGCGGCCACGTCGTCACCGGCGGTCCGGGCGACGTTGGCCATCAGGAGATACGCCTCCGGGTGGAAAGGGCGTTGGCGGATCGCCTCGATGGCTGCCTCCCAGGCCTCGACGGGTCTGCCGTCCTCACGGCAGGCCAAGGCCTGATCCAGCGTGCCCATCGAGGCGACCACCACGCTCCCGGAACTGGTCCGGGATTCAGATCCGGACGACGCCTCACCTATCGTCGCGGAATCAGAAAGCTCAATCTTCAACCGTTCCCCATCCGCCATGCGGCGGGGAACGGGATACCCCTTCTCGCCCGGGAGCTCCGCGGGGAGCGCCCACTTGCGGCGGAAGATCTCCCAGTTGCGGCGCATGCTGGCCGAGTAGTCAATGCCCGCGCCCAGGAAGGTCTGCCCTCCGACGTGGTGCACGAATGAGTCGCGTGCGATGCGGATCTCAAACCCGGCCACACCAGCGCGCAGACAGAAATCATCGTCCTCAAAGTTCCCGCTCCCGAAGCGGTCATCGAGTCCGCCAACGCGGTCGATTACCGCTCGGCTCGCCAGCAGGCAGAAGCCAATCACACGGCTGAGCTTTTCACTGCGTTCGGCATGGGTCGCCGACCATTCGGCCGCGAAGGTGGCCAACCCCTCGAGATCGGTGTAGCCGACCGGTGTGACCAGCTGCGGACCCGCGACCCGATTGGAAACCGGACCGACAATGCCGGTGGCCGGATGACGCTCGAACACCGCCAGCATCCGGGTGAGCCAGCCCTCGGTCACCACGGTGTCGTTGTTCAACAACATCACGTATTCTCCGCGGGCGATGGCTAGTCCCTGATTGTTGCCGGCGGAGAAGCCGCGGTTGTTGACGTTGACGATCAAACGGACGCCCGGACCGGTGCCCGCGCGTTCGCGCAGGTAGGCGGCCGTCTCGGGACCAGAGCCGTTGTCCACCAGAATCACCTCATGCGATTCCGGCGTGTGACGCGCCACGCTTTCCAGACACCGACGAGTGTGGTCGAGCTGGTTGTGAACGAGAATGATCAGCGAAACCTTGGGCGCGGGCATCGCGGTCTCGGGCACATAGGGCCGGATCCGCGAGGTCGGCGCGACCCGCAGGCTGCCATCCTTCTCGGTGATGAAATCAGGTTGCACCCGCCCAACCCAGCGGGCGTGCAGACGGGCAACGTTCGCCGCGGCGGCACGGAAGCGTTCCGGACCGCTCTGCGACTCATGATGCACCACCACGCTCTTCGGCTGATACACCAGCCGTCCGCCTGTAGCCCCCAGCCGGAGGCAGAGATCAATGTCCTCGTAGCCGTTCCAATATCCCTCGTCGAATCCGCCTGCGGCATCGAACGCCGACCTGCGAATCACCAGGCAGGCGGCCGTGAGCGCCTGATATTCGGTGGCGGCGTTGACCGCCGGATCGTCCGACCGGCGGCGGTAATAGATGTGCCGGGCGAGCAACGGATCGGGTTGCTGGCGATCGTCGAACAGCGCCACGCCGGCGTGCTGCACCGTCTCGTCAGGGAACAGCAGTTTCGAGCCAACGGCCACCACCGTGGCATCGCCGTCGAGCACCTTGAGCAGGTTCTCCAGCCAACCATCGCGGGGCTCGGTGTCGTTGTTGAGGAAGAGCACTTCGCGGCCCCTCGCCGCGGCGGCGCCCTGATTGCAGGCGGCGGCGAATCCGCGGTTCTCCGGATTGGGGCAGCGCTTCAGCCACGCATGTTCGGCCGATTGCGATTCCAGGAATTCGGCGGTGCCATCGGTCGATCCGTTGTCCACCACGATCACTTCGTAGGTGCCGGCCGGGGTGTGGGCCTCGATCGCCTTCAGGCAGTTCCGGGTCAAATCGAGCCGGTTGAACACCGGGATCACGATGGAAACCCGCACCGACGCCGCAGCGTCACGGGTCGGGGAAATCGAGGTTTCGGCCGCGGTCGCGACAGGAAGTTCATCCAGCACCGTCACGGCAGGACGCAACGTGCGACCGCGCGCGGCGAGCGCCTTTTCGTAGCCGGCCAGCGTCTGCTCGGCCGCGGCGCGCCAGGTATGCGTGTGACGGAAGAGGTCGCCCAGACGCGCTCGCTTGGCCGAATCCGCGGCGTGATTCCGGTGCGCCTGCACCACGGCGTCGCGAATTGATGCGGTGTCCGCGGGATCGCAGTAGTAGGCGTTGTCGCCAAAGTATTCCCGCTCGGAGGTCCGGTTGCTGACCGCCAGTGAGCAGCCGGAAAGCGCGGCCTCGATGTTCACGAACGCGGCGCATTCCATCCAGCTGGGAAGCGCGTGCACGCGCGCCGCACGATAGGCCGACGCCAGCTTCTCGTGGGAAAGATGTTCAATGAAGAGGGTTCCGCGAGGAGCCTGGCGCTGGCAAAGCCGCAGGTAGTTGCGGTCATAGTTGCGTCCAACCACCACCACCGGGAGGCCGGCGTCCCGGAGCGCATGCAACAGCATCAACTGGTTCTTGCGCGGTTCCACCAGTCCGACGGTGAGGACGAAATCGCGAACCTTGTAGGTGTCGACAAACCAGTCCGCAGTCGCGGTGTCGAACACCCGCGTCTCGGCGGCGTTGTACACCACGGTGTGCGGCAGCGAGACACCGAGCGTCTTGCGAAGATTGGCCATCTCGAGCTCGCTCTGCGGGAGGAGATGATCAACGCGCTCGAGGATCTGACGCTGATACGCCTCGTAGCCGTTGTAGTTGGGCTCGGCCGGATGCGAACGGCGGCGGCCGTTTACCAGCAGGCGGTCATGAACGAGCTGGGACAATCCCTGCTCGATGGCCTCGGGCTGCGTGGCGGAAAACAGGTGAGGAACGGCCGCGTCAGCCCAGGCCTTCTCGGACATGTCCCAGTAGATCGTCGACAGCACGATGGGCACGTCCGGGGCGAGGCTTCGGATGGCCTTGATCTGCGGCAGCGTCTGGTGCGGGAACCAGAGATTCCACACATGCACGAGATCGTAACCGCGCGGATCCGGCCGCGGGGTGCAGCAGACGTCGACCTCGACGCCGAGTTCCAGCAGGTACTGGCGGGTCTTCTTGATCTGATGCATGTCGCCACCCGCCACTCGCGACTCGAAGGAATTCACCATCAACACCCGCAGGCGCGGCGTGGACTGTCCCGCGCGGCGCTGGGCCATGGACACCTGGTCCTCGCCGATGTGATCCGAGCGGTCGTTGGGCCGTCCGGCCTGGACCGCAGCGCCATGGACACCCTCAGCGGGAGGAGCGGAAATCGACTGGAGGAGTTCCGGATCGCCCGCATGCAGCAGCAGTCCGCGTCGGGACACGGCCGCCGCGGTGGTGGGCTGACCCAAGTCACCGTAGACCCGCGCGAGTGCACGGCAGGCGGCGAGATTCCCCGGGGCGAAATTGAAGATGGAATGCAGGATGTCGGCTGCATGACGCGGCTTCCCATCGCGCGACAGCGCGGCGGCTACTTTCAGAAATTCCTCCACCAAGGCGGCCAGCTCAGCCGATCCGGTGAGACGCGCGAGATCGTCGTAGACCGATCGTGCGGGCGCCATCGCCGCGGGAGTTGGCGTCGGCAGGGAACGGGGGAAATCGGCCGGTGCCGGGGCGCCGATCCTCAGCGCCGCGGTGTCGCCGTCGTCCGGAAGGCACCGGCCTTCACGCGACAATTCCAGCGATCGCTCCAGCACCTCAAAGATGTCCGAACCCCATTTTCCGTACATCTTGCCGCCGTTGCCCTGCTGGTTGGAGATGGCGGCCCTTGAGCGGGCGAGGCCGTTGTTCAACTTGTGAACGATGCCAACGCGGCCCTCGTACAGAATCTCGTACCCGGCCACCGCCAGCGCGATGTGATGATCCGGATCGTCAAATTGGCTCGGGCTGTAGCGGACATCAAAGAGTCCGCAGCGCGCGAATACATCACGCCGATACAGATTGCAGCAGCCGCGAACATGGATGGCGCGGGCCAGATAGTCCGCCTGCCCCAGGTCGGCCTCGTCCTCATGGCCGAAGAGCCCGGGGAAATGGCGATAGGGTCCGCACTGGATGCTGCGATGGGCGTCGTCGTTGAGAATCTTCGGGCCGATGCAACCCGCGAACGGGCGCCGGACAAAGTCCTGCACCATGCCCTTCAACCAATTGGCCGGAAGGATGATGTCATCATCGAGCCGGGCAACGAGATCCCCCTTGCCCTGGCTGACGGCCCAGTTGAGGCCGACGGCCGCGCCGGTGTTGACCTCGAGGCGCGAAACCTCGATGGGGAACTGATAGTCCTTCTGCAGTGCCTTGAGATACTCCCCGGTGCCATCAGTGCTGGCGTTGTCGGCGATGTACACGCGGACGCGATCCTGCGGGTAGTCGGTCTTGGCGAGACTCTCCAGGCAGCGACGGAGGAGGGGCAGCGTATTCCAGGTGACCAGGCAGCAGTCGACGGTCGGGAATTCCGATGAGGGGCGATACCGCATCGGTTCACCGATCTGCCAGCAGATCTCGGTGTGGCCGTAGAGCCGGCGGATCTCGTTGAGGTCGGGTTGGTACGGATCCCAGCCCCACTTCTTTTCCCACAGCGGTGCCTTGACCTTCAATGCCGCCTCGCGCGACTGCCACGTCACGGCGCGCAGAATCGACTCGGCTTCCGACACGGGATTCAGGCTCGTCGGTGCCCAGCATCGGCTGTGATGCACCCCGGTGATGCCGGTATGCACGAAGACTTTGAATCGGTGGAATCGGGCGCCGATGCAGAAATCATCATCATCCATCCACGCGGGACCGAACGCCGCATCCAATCCGCCGACCGCGCGGATCGCGGCCCGGCGGTAGTACGCCAGCGCACCGGAAACGGAGTCCACTTCGCGAATCGCGCCACCGGCGGACTCCACGGCGAAGGCGTTGCGATCCCGATGCAGGGGATGCATGCCCACGCCGCTGACCACGCTTCGTCCCTCCGACTGGATGCGGCCATCCGGATACACCAGGCGGGCTCCCATGACACCGGCCGCGGGCCGTTCGATCATGGCTTCCGCAAGACGGGACAGCCAATCGGGCGTGTCGATGAGTACGTCGGCATGCAGCCGCACAATGTCCGCCTCACCCGTGGCGGCAAACGCGGCATTGAGCGCAGCGGCCACACCGGCGCGCTCCTGGCGCAGCACGCGCACGTCGGGAAACTGGCGAAGGACGGTGGCGGTCTGGTCGGTGGATCCGTCATCCACGACGACGAGTTCCCAGTCTGGATACCGGGTTCGCTCCATCACGGCGCGCAGGCAGGCGGCAAGCGTCGCCTCCTCATTGTGCACGGGCACCACCACGGCAATGCGCGGCAGCCGAACGGCGGCGACGGCGGTGGGATCGAGGGGAAGGCTCATGAGGGTTCAGCAGGTGGTCTGTTGTTCTTCCAGGACGCGCTCGGCGAGGGTCAGCGCCCGCGCAATGGCCTGGTCCATGTCGTAGTAGCGATACTCACCCAGGCGGCCGCAGATCAGCGTTCCGGGGAGCGCGGCAGCCCGGCCGCGATAGGCCTCGTACAACGCCGCGTTGGCGCTGTCGGGGAAGGGATATTCATACCGGTCGCTGTCCACCGGTGTGGTGGTGATCTCGCGGGTCAGGAGGGTTCCGCGGATCTGCGCCGCGAAGGTGTGGGGCATCATGTGCTTCCACTCCAGCGTGCGGATGTGCGGTCCGTTGGACGGATCGGGATTGTTCACCTGTCCGCAGGGCAGCGCGTATTCGACGTCCGGCAGGTACTCGTGCACCCGTTGCTGTCCGCGGTACACCAGCTTGCCCTGGTCGTAGTCGAAGAACTCGTCGATCGGTCCGGTAAAGATGAGCTGCTTGCGCGCCCGGTACGCAGCCCGGTTCTTCAGGTAGTCGCAGCCGGTCACCACCGGGATGCCGTGAATCAGATTGCGGGTGAAGTCGGCGTATCCCTCGATCGGCAGTCCCTGATACTTGTGCCGCATCAGTCGGGGCTCGTCGTCGAGACGGACATCAAAGCGCCGCGCCAGGGTCGGCGAGAGCGATCGGGCGGAGACACCCCATTGCTTCTCCGAGTACCCCTTCACGAACTTCTCGTAGATCGGCCGCGGCATCATCGAGAGCGAAGCCTCCTCAAAATTGCTCGGGGCCCCTTGGAAGGCGGGCTGCCAGCGTTCCCCGACGGTGCGGCGGATGTAGCTACCCGCCACCGGCCAGTTTTCGTTGTGGCCGTCCACCAGTGTCTTTAGCACCGCCTCATACGGAAAGAAGGAGGCGAACCGGTTCACGAATTCCCAGATCCGCTCGGAGCCGGTCCGGAAATAATGCGGCCCGTAGGTATGAACGCGGATCCCGCTGGGATGGGCATGATCATGGACGTTGCCACCCACGTGCATGCGGCGTTCGAGAATCAACACTTCGCAGCCTGCATCCTGCAGGCAGCGGGCAATGGTGCCGCCGGTCAGTCCCGAGCCCACCACCAGATAATCCGCGGTCAAAACCATGACGTCCTCCGGGTTTGGATCCAGAACGAGCGTCCGCTGCTGGGAAGAATCGACCGGCAAAGTCTGCACGGATGACCGGCAATGACTCGGCAGAAAGGTGCCGAATCCCTCGAGAACAGGCCGTTTTTAGCGACTGGATCCATGTCGGCACCCATCAAGCAGCCGGTATGCCAGCGCCGGTTTGGGGCCATTGCGACCGGGCATCACGCCCGGTCGCGGGGTGGCGGTCACGACCAACGAAAAGGGCCCCGACTCTTGCGAATCGGGACCCCTCAACCACTCCTCGCGGCGTGCGGCGCCGCGCGGAAACTCGGAACTTTCAGACGGCGAGCAGCCGTGCCGCGCGATTCGGATCCAGCATGCCCAGCGACGCGAGTGCGGACTCCGGCGTGGAGATCATGCGGGCAATGGCCGACGCGGTCATTTCAGGAACCTGCAGCGCATTCAGCGCGCCCAGCGTCTCCACCGGGACGGCGGGTGCGGCGGGTGCGGAAGGTTGTCCTGTCGCGGCATCGGCGACCGGTCGCGCAGCGGGACGGCTGGTCAGCGGCAGCGGCAGATTCGGGAGTCGGGAATCGACGTTCATGTCAGGACAAAAAGTGGATTGGGTTCAGTGCGCGTGCGCTCCGGCTCAGACGGGGGCAGTGGCGGCCGACTTCGAAGGCAGACGCGGCAACGGAATGCGTCCGGGTGCAAGCGCCTGCTGGTTGTTGCGCTGGATCTCGAGGTAGACCTCCTCGCGGTGAACCGGAACGTCCCCGGGAGCCTCGATGCCGAGTTTCACCACATCGCCGTCGAGGCGGACCACTTTGACCGTGATACGGCCATCGATGATCAGGCTCTCGCCAGGCTTTCTCGAAAGAATGAGCATGCCTCAGGATCCCACAGGCAGCGGGTGCTGGAGGTCAAGTCCAAGCGCATTCACCGGGATTACCTGCTTGCCCGTCATGGTGTGACGGTTGAGCACAATGGGTCCCTTCAGGTTGACCGTCGACTTTCCGTGGGAGCGGACGGTGACGATGTTGAGCAGCAGCGCATCGTCCGGCGACTCGAGCCCGATGCGGTCCACGTCCTCGGGGGCGAGGTCCGGAAAGTAGTTGCCGGTGACGGCATCCGGTTCCACGACCACGAACGCCAGGCGAGGATTGTCCACGACCTGGAGCCATTGGAAGGGCTCCTCGCCGGGGACGGAAATCAACACCCAGTCGGTGTAACGTTCGAAACCAAGAATGCCCTCCGGCAGGTGCACCGACACTTCGGTGGGAAGGGGGGCGGCATTCATTGCCGGTTGAGGTAGGGTGTCGATCATGTCGGGAGTGTTGAGCAAGCGGCGTACCAACCGAAAATCACGCCGTTGGATTGCTCACAACGGTGGATCAACACGATGGTCACCACGGGGTTCATGCGTTAGTGGAGATAGTCGAGCAGCGAAAGGTTGAGGATCTTGGCCCCGCTCTGGAGGGCCACCTGGTAGGCCGTCTGCGTCCGGGACAGGGAACTCAGTGTCTGGGCCAGGTCGACGTCGTTCACCGACGCCTTCAGCTGGTCGAGCATCTGCGTTCGGCTGGAATTCGCGGTGCTGGCGGTGTCGAGGCGTGCGATCGCGGCGGCGTTCAGACCGATCTGGTCGATGAAATGATTGCCGTCGGCAAGCAGGTGCGCGGTGTCGGTGGCATTGATGGCCGCCACATCCCCCGCCCGCAGGTGGTCCCGCAGTGAAATCAGATGGGCAAAAAGATCCGCGCCGGAGCGGCTGTCCACCAGCAGGCCGGTGGTGCCCGAGCCGGTGGTATTGCTGCCCGGAACCCGGACGCTCAGCGAGTCGTTCTGGGCGATGTCGACCGCGCTGTCCGCCGTGTTTCCCTGGTAGGCCACGGAGGTGATTTCCCCCGAGCCGTTCCGCGTGGCCGTGAAGGGAACCTGCTTGGTATTGGTACCGCCGAACAGGTAGCTGTCGCCCAGCTTTCCATTGGAGCCGTTCAACGCCTGCTCGATCAGCTGGTTCACCTCGGTGGCATACTGCGAGAGATCCTGCTGCCCGTTCACACCCACCGCACGGGTCGCGATTTCCGAGGCGCGGTCGGCGACCTTCTGCAGGGCCTGGATGGATCCCTGGCTGGCGGTGGCGAGGTCGCGCTGTCGCGAAATGTTGCTGGCGAACTGGGTGAGCTGATCCGACTCCACCCGCGCATCCAGCAGACGCTGCGCGGCGAGGGGATCCTCGTCCGCCGTGGCGATGCGCTGACCCGAGGCCGCCTGGCGCTGCAGACGGACCTGCGAGGAAGTGATGTCGCCGAGCTGACCAATGATCGACTCGCTC
>CANGMO010000006.1 GCA_947454295.1 Verrucomicrobiota bacterium
AGACCCAGCGCGCATCGCGTCGGAACAGCAGCACCGCGCCGATGTCCCCGCAGACCAGCATCGGCAGCACCACCCCGGTCGACGCGATGCCCGGGAACAGCTGCGCGAAGATCACCACGTGCATCAGGCTGATGCCGGGAAGTCCGCTCTTGGACACACCAATCCCCAGGCCGGCCAGGGCCGCCAGCAACCACTGGGCAACGGTGAAGTCGGGCAGCACGAAAATTCGGAGATCGAAGATCGGAGATGGGAGATCGGGGCTCCCGGAGACCCTACCCACTTACGCGGGGAGATCGACCCACTGGCGCAGTTCGGTGGAGCGGACTGCGGCATCCATCACCGCCTGGGCACGGGCGCCGTCGTGGAAAGTCACCGCGCACGGACGCTGTTCGCGAATGGCGTTGATGAACTCAACCGCCTGGTCGTAGCGGAACGAAACCAGCGGATCACCCACACCGGGATCACGCGGGGAACCGGGCCAGACATGGAATTCCTTCGGGATGATGAGCGGCGCCAGACCGGGCCCGCCCACCTTGCCATGCTGCAGTTCATTCCACTTGCCGGTGGTGAATTCGAAGGTGGCCTCGCTGCCGTTGATCTCCACGTAGTCGAGGCTGCGCCACGATTCATTGCGGCCGCTGGCCAGCTTGGAGCTTTCCAGCACGCCGCTGGCGCCGTTGCGGAACTCGGCGAGGATCGCCACCCAGTCGTCGGTGTCGTTGACCGCGCCGCCGCGCACCGGGGTGAGCGTCATGAGATTCGCCACCAGGCGCTTCATCGGCCCGATGAGCTGCAGCGCGAAATCAATGCGGTGGCTCAGCATGTCGCCGATTTCACCGGTGCCCGCGAGCTTCTTGGACTGGCGCCAGCCGAGGTTGCGCGTTCCCCAGTCCTGCAATCGGCAGGAGCGGAAATGATAGGGAATGCCCATGTCCCCGCGGGCCACCAGATGACGCAGGTACCGCATGGCCGGCACGAACTGATAGGTGAAGGCGGTCATGTGACGCACCCCGGCCTTGTCGGCCTCCTCGGCCATGCGCGCGGCGTCCGTGGCATTGAGGGCGAGGGGCTTTTCGCAGAGCACGTGCTTGCCCGAGCGCGCCGCGGTGATGGCGATGTCGGGATGCAGGAAGTTGGGCGTGGCGATGATCACCGCGTGGACGTCGTCCCGGGTGACGATCTCCTTCCAGTCGGTGGAGGCCACCGGCGCGCCGGTCTGCTGGCGGGCCGCTTCGAGCGTGGCCGCGTTGGCGTCGCAGAGCGCGTGGACCTTGACGTCCTTGCACAGGGCGAGTCCGGGAAGATGGTTTTGGAGGCTGATGCCGCCGGTGCCGATGATGGCGATGTTGAGCGTGCTCATGAATGGACGAAACGCCGCGAACCTACGCACCCCGGCGCGCGCGTGACAAGCGCCGCCCGATTCCGTTCTCAGCGGGATGCGGAAAGTTCGTAGAGTCCGAACCACCGCTGGCTGCCGGCATCATTGCCGGTGACCGCAAACCGCACCGGCGATCCAGCGGTCGCCCAGCCGGCGGGGATTTCAATCTCCAGCGGGCCGCAGCTATCCTCGCCGTTGCGCTCCCGGACGGTGTAGCGGAGCCGCACCTCGCCGGCCGCGTCACTCCACTCCTCATCCTCCAGCGTCACCTCGAAGCGCACCGGCGCGTGGTTTCCGACCCGCAGCAGGAATCCACCCTTGGGCTGCGAGATCAGCCCCATCGCGGCGGCAAAGCGGAAGCGGATCCGCCCCTTTTCCGGCGCCGGCGCCGCAGCGTCCCACATCAGCTCGGACTCTCCCGCGACCTGTCGGCAGTGCGCGAGCGGCAGACGGCCGACAAACCCCGGGTACTCCAGCCGGCCGCCGCTGCGGACACGTTGGAACGGCGTGGCGGCCAGTCCCCGCACGGTGGCCTGAATCATGTCGGCCCCGGCGGTACCGAATGCCGCGACCGTACCGCCGCGAATCCACGCCAGCAGATCGGCCAGCGCCTGCGGCTCCAGCCCCTGTTCCAATCCCTCGGGCATGAGCGACTGCGCCTGCGCCTGAATCGACACGATCTGGCTGCGGTTGACGGATTCATTCACACCGCCGGGCTGCACCACTTCGAGCCCCGATCCGGTTTCGTTGCGCAGGATTCCCGTCAGCGAACGCCCATCGCGCAACTCCACGGTGTATGCGGTGAAGCGGGGTTCGATGGCCGAATTGGGATCGAGCACCGCCTGCAAGAAATCGGCTGCCGGTTTCGTCCGGTACGGCGCGAGATCCGGGCCCACGGCGTTTCCATGTCCGCGAACGCGATGACACGTGGCACAAAGCCGGTCGAACTCGCGCATGCCACGTTGATCGTCCCCGCGCAGGGAGGCGGCCGCGGCGAATCGCTGCACGACCACGACGCGTTCGGTGCGAACGCCGATGCCCACCAGAGCCCGGGCGCGGGTGGCAACCGCCGCATCCGGATGTGCCGACAGCCGCTGGCGCTGCGAGGGCGTGAGTTCGCCGATGCCCAATTCCTTTCGCTCCAGCAACGACAGCAACTCCGCAGTCCAATCTCGTCGGCCGAGCGCCAGCTCGATGCCCTCATTGCGCCAGCGAACCGGACGCGCGGCGGTGCCGGCAAGGAGACGTCGGCAAAGTTCGACATCCGACTGCTGCGCCAGGCCATCGCGAACCGCCGCATGCAATCCCGGCGACAGCTCGGCATCAAAGGCGCGCACCCATTCCGCGAGGCGTTCCGGATCGCCGCGACGCTCGGCCGTCCAAACCCCGATCAACGCCCGCGCCGCCGGCTCGGGAAGACGGCCCGCGGCAAACTCCGCGCCCACGGCGGGCAGCAGGCGGGCCCGCACCCGTTGAAGCACTGCATCCGCTTCCGGGCCGGGATTCGTCGAATTCACCTGCAAGAGCGCGGCATGCAATTGGAGCACGGGGCCCGCATTGGTGGAAATGGTTGCCCCCTGGGAATCCGCGGGCGGAAGCCATCGCGTGAGCTCCTGAACCAGACGGGCGCGATTTCCGAAACCAGTCCACGTCTTCACCGCGCCGCTCCACAGCTCCGACTGGCCCGGGCGATCCAGTTCATCGGGAGCCGGCAGTTCGGCACCCGGGATTCCCGGAAGCGAGGTGAGCAATGCCGCGCGGATCCAGGAATCCCCGGCGTCTTGAAGAGCCAGAATGCGAAACACCGGCGCCGCGTTCGGAGAGCCGAATGTGCCGAGCGTCAGCGCAAGCTGGAACCGCACCCCGGGATCGGCATCCGCGACGAGGTTTTTCATGAACCCGAGCAACCCAACCCGGCCTTCGGCAAAACGCACGGCGATGCGACGGACTCCCGGATCGCCGTGGCGCATGGCCTCCCGCAGCAGGTCATCCTTCAGGACGCCGAGTCCGGACAGCACCGCCACCGCCTGCGCAGCCCCGGCCGGCGAAGCGCCTTCCCGAGCCACCGTCTCAATCAGCTGGACGGTGCGCTCCTTGAGCGGCTCGCGGGCGTGATGCCGGAGCAGTTCGCGATGCACCAGGTCCCGCTCGACGCCATTTGCCGAATCCAGCAGCGGGGCGAGTTCCGAGGGTTGCATCTGGGTGTAGTCGCGGAGCGGGATGGCATCGACACCGGCCGGCACCACACGCCAGATCCGACCCGTCCCCGCGCCCGCCCGCACGTCGAGCTGCGCCAGCCGCTCCGGCGGGATCCAGCGCGGGTGCTCGATGACAAAGCGGTTCATGTCGACCACCCACAACGCGCCATCGGGACCGGTGCGCGCCTCCACCGGACGAAACCAGTTGTCCGTGCTGGCGAGGAATTCGCGGTCCTGTTCGTCGGCGGCGCGCCACGCACCGCGGATCAATCCCTCGGGACGGAGCACCGCGCGACGCACCAGGTTGTGGACCGGTTCGCAGACCAACGCATTGCCGGCCAGGTCGGCACCCAGCAGCAGATCGCGGTAGATATCCGGTCCGCATCCGGAGGTGAGGTGGTTGGCCGACTGTGGCTCGTTGAACCGTTCCAGCGTGCGGCTGATGGGAAACACGCGATTGGGATCCGTACCGCGCGCCAGCGACACCCGCGCCGAGGGCGGCGTGACAAACGGATTCCGTCGCAGGAATCGATCCTCCATCGGGAACTGCCACAGGAGCGTGCTGTTGTCGTTGCCGTAATCATTGCCGAAGTCATCGCGCGTGCGTCCCTGCTGACTCACGCCGGCCAGCGCCTCGAATTCGCCGGTGTCGGGTTTGAATCGAAAATCGCGTCCGCTGGCATCCACCTCGCGCCCGGTTCTGAGCGACCGGACCTTGCCGCCAAACAGGCTGCCGCTCCCATACACCCAGCCATCCAGCCCCCACCGCAGCCCGCTCACGCGCGCCTGAAAATTGTGGGTGGCGAAACCGGTGAACAGCGTCTCGATGCGGTCGGCCTTGCCATCGCCATCGGTGTCATGGGCCCACAGGATGTCGGGTGCCGCACAAATCAGAACGCCATCCCCCCAGGCCATCAGGCCGGTGGGATAGGGAAACCCACTGGCAAACACCTTCGACTCGTCGAACACACCATCCGCATTGCGATCGGTCAGCACCGTGATCCGCCCGCCGGCCTTGCCACGGCCGTCGACGCCGGAGGGATAGTCGATCATCTCGCACACCCACACACGGCCATCTGGACCGAAGTCGATGGCAACCGGGGAATCCAGGTGGGGCTCGCCCGCCGCCACGCGAACCTCAAGTCCGGGTCGCGTACGAAAACTCAACAGCGCCCCCACCACCGATTTCATGGGTGGCAGGAATTCGGCCCTCGATCCCCCGGCGCGACGCAATGATTCCGGGAGAAGTTCGCGCACCACGCCATGGATGCGATCCTCGGTTTCTGGCGCGAGCCTGGCCGGCCGGTCGTAGTACCACAGCGATGATTCGGCCTCGTATCCTCCCTCCGACAGAATGCGCCTCGATGGAATGTAGCAGGGCACGTCATTCGCATAGGCGTTGATCCAAAGCCGGTCGGGATCGAAATCGCGCTGCAGACGAAGCGCGTAATCCACCACCACTTCGCCGGCGAGGAACACCATCGAAAGCCGGTCCCCAAAACTCCAGGTCTGCACCCGGTAGGGCAGCTCCGTGGGCAACGATTCTCCGCGGTCGAGACGCTGCAGATTCCGACGGGCGTGATACCCGACGATGCCCGACTGCTTGGAGCGCTGCTCCCAGCCGGCGCGATCCGGCAGCGGCTCGAAGGGCAGCGAGAATTCGCGATAGCGGCAGGTGGGAATTTGGGTGAGCTCGGTGCCCTGGTTGAGGAGGAGGTCCAGTTCCGCGGCGGCGGCCCGGCCGTGGAGTCGCGACAGGGTTCTGCCAAAGTCGGCACCACCTCGTGGCGAGGGATTGGAATCGGCACCACACCCGATTGACACCATCGCCACGACACCCGGATGAGCCTGCTCGATGGCCTCCTGCGCATCGCCGGCCCAATCGCCGTGCACGCGATTGATCTCACTGCCCAGCGTGGTGCAGTGGCAGGCGTAGTTCACTACCACCGCCCGCAGCAGGCCGCCAAGATCGCTGACCATCAGCGCGGAGAACGAGCGATCCGTCGGACCATCCTTGGTTCGCCGGTTGGCGGCAAAGCCGACGGTCCCGCGGGCCCACTTCAGTCTACCGGGACTGCGATCCGCCAGCGCCGCCAGTGCCACGGATTCCAGCTTGTCGGTCAATTCGGCGGTGTAGCGATGAATGTGCTCCTGCTGCTCGGCGGGCAGATCCTCGGCGAAAATGTTCGCCGCGAATCCGTCGGTCATGGGCCCGCTGTGGGTGTGACTGGAGCACACCGCGAAATGGTCGCGAGCGATGCCGGCCTTCTCCTTCAACCGCGCCGCCACCGCATCAATGACGCGCGCCCCCACGCCGCAGTTGTCGACGGTCACCAGAATCGCCGGGCCTTCGCGGTCCGACCCGATGGCCAGCGCCTTGGCCCACAGCCGTTGCTCCACGCCTTCGGATTCGGTCTTGCGGGCGACATAGCCGGTCAGGCGGATGGGACCCGAGGGCGTCACGTCCATACGGGCCACGCCGATCTGCATTGGCGGCGCCTCGGCACCGAGCAGTGCAACGACCAGGCTGGCCAGCGCCGCACCCGCCGTGAACAACAGGCGGAACGCCCGGCCGGAAGCGGGGCGCGTTCGGAGGAGGAACATGCGGGGAGTTATCCCCGGTCATCGCGACGGGATCAATCCCGCGCAATCCAGCCGCCGCCCAACACGAGATCCCCATCATCCCCCCCGTAAAACACGCAGGCCTGACCCGGGGCGATGGCGCGGGCCGGTTCGTGAAGAAGCACCGACGCGGTGCCGTTCGGGCCCGGGGTTACGGTGGCCGCGGTGCCGGGATGATTGTACCGGATCTTGGCGCGGCACTCGAAGCTGGCAGGAGGCGTCTCCCAGGGAATCCAATTGCAGGTGGTCGCCGTGAAGCGGTCGCGATTGAGTCGCGATTCCGGCCCCACCACCACGCGGTTGGCCGCCGCATCCAGCTCCACCACGTACAAAGGCTCGCGCGCGGTGATGCCCAATCCGCGGCGCTGGCCAACGGTATAGAATTCCACACCTTCGTGCTCGCCGAGCTTCTTCCCAGATTCATCCACGATGTCGCCCGGATGCCGCTCCGCCAGCTTCGCCTCGCGCAGGAACTTCCCGTAGTCGTTGTCCGGCACGAAACAGATTTCCATGCTCTCCTCCTTGTCCGCCGTGCGCAGCGAACAAGTGCGGGCGACTTCCCGGGTGTCGGCCTTGGTCCGCTCGCCGAGCGGGAACATCGACCGTGCGAGCTGATCCTGGCGCAGGCTGAACAGAAAGTAGCTCTGGTCCTTGCGGAGATCGCGTCCGCGCAGCAGCAGCGTCCGTCCGGTCGCAGGATCCTGCTGCACGCGCGCGAAGTGGCCGGTGGCAATGATGTCGCACCCAAGCTGCCGCGCCCGGTCCAGCAGCACGCCGAATTTGAGGTGCTGATTGCACATCACGCAGGGATTCGGCGTTCGCCCGGCGCGGTATTCTTCAGCGAAGTACTCGATGACCTTTTTCTGAAAAAGTCCCGATTCATCCACCAGGTAGTACGGGACGCCCAGCTGCGCGCAAACGCTGCGGGCGTCCATGACCGCCTGCGGGCCGCAGCACTTGTCCTCGGCGCGATTCACGCAGTCCTGCGGCCACAGTTTGAGCGTCACGCCCACCACATCGAAGCCCTCGGCTTGCAACAAGGCCGCGGTGGCCGAGGAATCGACCCCGCCACTCATGCCCACCAGGACCCGTTGATTGCGCGACTGCGTCACCGGAGCACTCTGACACAGGATCCGCCGTTGGGCGAAGCGGGAAGCAGCGGACCGAATCCTCTCTTGTCAGTACGAGTGCTTGGCGCGTTTCCTTCCCCGTGCACGCCCGCCTCGGAATCGTCAACGGAGTCCCGCGACCAGTGATGATGGGCTGCATCGGGGTACTCGCAGGCGGGTTCCTTTCGGGCTGTGTCGCCGCCGTGGCCGTCACCGAGGTCTACGCAGGCATGCAACTCGCCGGCCTCGCAGGGGCCTCCGTGGCGGTGGCCTCCGGCGCGACACCCATCCGTCGAGAAGATCGCCCGGACTTCCGTGTCTCCATCGAACCCGTCGGGGTCGCGCGCACGCTCATCGCCTGTCGAGAGACCATGGCCAAGTTTCAGCTGACGGAAATCCGCTATGAGACCAACCAGCGGGAAACGCTGGTCATGGGACGATCCACCAACGCGGCAACCCTCGGGGAAATCGCTACGTTTCATCTGAGGCAGCGCAGCGCCGAAAAGACGCTGCTCGTGATAGAGACCCCGCACCATCGAAAGGGGCTCGAGCCCAAAGCTCTTTCCAGGTCGGTCCGACAATCCACCGAGGTTCGCACCGGGGCTCCGACGCCCAAGGCGGGCTGATTCCACCACGTTCCGGTCGCCACCGACGCGAGGTTCTCTTTGGAAGTGTGCAGGTTACATCCGACACCCGCCCGGGGCCAAATATCCGCCTTGCGCTGATCGGCCGGTTGGCTAGTTGTGTTGTCATGTTCAAAACCCTTGAACGACTGATTGGAGGGGCGTCATCGCGTGGACTGCAGGGGCTCGGATTCGTCCTCCTCCTGGCCACCGCCGGATGCGCCGGAGGCGAAGTGCTGACCGGCCTGCAGGTCTTGAGTGGCACCCAGTTGGCTGGGAAATTCGTGGATCTGTCCCGCAAGGATGGGGTCACGGGGTCGCACGTCTCCGTGGAAGCCGCCGGCGTGGACCGCACCCTGACCGCGTGCCGGGAAGCGATCACCACCTTCAAGCTCAACGAAACCCGAGTGGAAACCACCCAGCGCGAGACCATCCTGGAAGCGTCCCTCCTCTCTCCGGGTTCCACCAATCTGGTGACAGCCACCTTCAAATTGCGGCCACGCAGTCAGGAAAAGACCGTCCTCCTGATCGAGGTGCACGCCAGCGGGAAGAGCGAGATTGGAGCGCGCCCCCTGTTCAAGGCGGTTCGGAAGGCGACCGAGGCCCCCGCTGCGCAATCCACCACGCGTCCGTCGAACGGCTAGGGAACGACAGTCCGGCCGCGGAGAGAGGCATTTGGCCCATCCCATCGAAGTTGCCCCGGTCCGATCGGGCTGCTCTGTTCGATCATGGTCACCTGTCCTCCCAGCCTGCATTTGAAGCGACTGATCCCGTTCATCGCTTCCGCCATCCTGCTTTCCTCCACCACCGGATGTGTTGCCCTGCTGGTCGGCGGGGCCGCCGGGGCCGGGGCCGTGGCGTATCAGCGCGGGGCTTTGGTCTCCACGGAGGCGGCGAGCCTCGATACGACGTGGAACGCGTGTCGAGCCGCAGTGAAGAAGCTGGAGTTCGTGGAAACCCTCAGCAAGAAGGACGCCCTGGAAGGCACCCTCGCAGCCAAGACGGCAAAGGACAGGACGGTGACCTTCTCACTGCACCGGGTGACCGATACTACCACCGAGTTGCGAATTCGGGTTGGGACCTTCGGCGACGAGACCCTCACGCGCCAGATTCACGACGCCGTTCGCAAGGCGTTGTGATCGCGCGGCGCGAGCGGCATCGGCATTGCAGCCCTGCGTCGGTCCTGCTCTCTTGGTGACATGTCTTTCGCCACGCTGCGACGTTTGCTGCTTCACGGGATCAGTCTGCTCGCAGGCGGCCTGCTGCTCACCGCCCCGCTGGGCTGCGCCTCCTCCAGCGGAAGCGCGACCAAGCCTGGCGACGTCGCCTATCACAGCGGTTCGCTGGTGTCGGAAGAGGCGATCGGCATGGATGGCGCGTGGGACGCCTGTCTCGGCGCGGTGAAGCGTCTGGAGTTTGAGGAGGAAAGCTCCGCGAAGGATGCCCTCGAGGCCACGCTTGTGGCGCGCTCCGCCACCGATCGCCGGATCACCTTCAAGCTCCGTCGGATTTCGGACAAGGTCACCGAGGTGCGCATTCGGGTCGGCCTTTTCGGCGACGAACGGTTTGCCCGCGAAGTGCATGAATCGTTCCGCAAGGCGCTTTGAACGCCGTCCATGATCCTGGTTCCCACGCGCGTTGCCGCCAGCGGCATCCACGGAAACGGCCTGTTCGCGACGGTCGATTTGCCCAAGGGAACGCCCTTCTACCGGTTCCTGCCGGGATTTGATCAGGCGATTTCACTGGAAGCCTGGGCTGCGCTGCCGGAACCGGCCCGCGGATTCGCCCGTCATTTCACCTACTTCGACCGCGCCACGAGCCGGATGATCCTCTCCGGCGACGACGCACGGTTCATGAATCATTCGGAGTCACCCAACACCGGCGTTCCGGAGGGAATCGACTTCGCCGACGACGAACCTGTGCTCACCCGCACCCTGTGTGACGTCGCCGCCGGCGAGGAACTGACCTGCGATTACCGGGCCTTCGATGGGGATGTCGCCTGGAAGCTGGGTGCCGTCCCGGCGACGGCGCCATTGGGATCGCATCCCGAGATCGAAGCGCCATAGCCCCGCACTCGTCCGCTGCAACGGCCCACCCCCGACTGCACGCCGTTGCCTCGGCGCGCTATTTCAGGGTGAAGCAAGCCGGAAGTACCCGGAGGCGGCTTCCGGAGAAACCGGGACAACAAACTGGGCATCGCGGAACGACACCGGAAGAGTCGAATCCGTCCAATCGCCACCTGGGAGCAACCTCGTTTTCGACTGAAGCCTTTGGGTGGAGGCGTTCGTGGACCACATAACGTTGAATCCATTCCCATTCCGTTCGGTGTGCAATTGCAGTGGCGATCCGAGGAGCCCGATGCCGGTTGCAGGCCCCACGATGGCGGCAACAAATCCATTCAACTCCTTGGGTGGCAAAACGCGATCGCCCCAGAGGACCAAGTTGCCATCTCCCTTCACAGCAATGGCGGTATAGCTGTCCGCAAAAATGGAAACGACCCCTGATTTCGCCTCCAGCGGCACGGAGGCGAGCCCGGAGGGCGCGGTGATCCACGCAAACACAGATCCGCCCTGCTTGAGCGCGAGTGTGTGTTCCGGTCCCGCGGCAATCGCCACCACACCGGATTGCGCCTCCAGCGGGACCGGCACCAGGTTCGTTCGGCCCGAGCCCCACTCCACCACCGACCCGTCACGCCGGAGCGCGAGGCTGCGGGAGGCCGCAGCGGCAATAGCCACCACGTCGGAGAGGGCGGCCGTCGGTACCTGGCACTGAAGCCGGCGGTTGTCGCCCCACGCCACCACCGATCCATCGGCGCGCAACGCCAGCGAATGCTCCCAGCCCGCCCCGACATCCACGACCCCGGACTTCGCTGCCGGCGGCACCACGGTTTGCCCACGGCTCGAACTCCCCCAGGCAAGCACCGCACCTTCGCGGGTGACTGCCAGGCTGTGATCCGGCCCAGCAGCGATGGCCACGACGTTTGTCGCCTCGGGAGGCACCGCTAGCCTCCCGTTCCCGAAGGCGCTTCCCCCCCAACTCACCACCGTTCCGTCGAGCCGCAGGGCAAGCACATGCTGATCGCCCATGGCAATGGCGATCACGCCGCTGCGAGCCGCATCGGGAATGCGTCCCCGGTCGCCATACGTCGTGTCCCCCCAGAGCACCACGGTCCCGGCGCTGGGATTCACCGCCAGTCTCTGGGTGGGATCACTCGCCGCAGTGCCGGCGGTGTTGGAAACGACCACCGAGTACGCGCCGGCCTGGGACGGCTGGATGAGCCCCAGATTCAGCGTGGCACTCTGGGCGCCGGGAATATCGATGCCATCCCGCCGCCACTGATACCGAAGCGGATAGCCGGTCGCCTGCGCGGAGAGCACCACGGTCTGTCCAACGAACACGCCCTGATTGGTCGGACCCGAAACCAAGCTGGGAGCAATCGGGGGAATGACCAGCAGTGCGGACCTGCCATACGCCGCCATGTTTATGACCTGGGACCGGGCGAAGATCGGAATCGACCCCTCCATCGACGCGGGCTCAAAGGCGAGAGAATGGTCGCCGCGCTGCACCAGGGTGAAGGTGTCCCCGATCGTCACCGATTCGGCCCCGCTATACACCGCATCCGGAAGGCGCAGCGGCGCCGAAAGGCGATTGCCAAAGACCCATGCACTGCCGTCCTGTTTGAGGATCAGAGTGCGATCGCCGGCGGCAAGGACGGCGACGACGCCCGATTTGGCGACGGCGGGAACCACGGTTTGCAACTGGTCCGCCGCACCCCAGGCCAGCACCGATCCGTCATTCCTGAGGGCGACGGAATGGGCTCTGCCCGCGGCAATGGCGACGATCCCCTGCCGCGCGGCATCCGGAACCGACGTGCGTCCATCTCCACTGTAACCCCAGGCGATCACCCCGCCTTCCCGGCTCAGCGCGAGGGAGTGCGAATCCCCGACGGCGATCGCCGCGATTCCACTCCGCGCGGATTCAGGAACCAGTCCCTCGCCGGAATTTGGCTGCGTCGAGGTGGGATCGGATCCGGCCCCCCAGGCGACAACCGTGCCATCCGATTTCAGCGCCACACCATGATATATGCCGAGGCCCACCTGGAGGACACCGGAGCTCGCGGAAATCGGGAGCTGATTCTGTCCGTAGCTGTTGTCCCCCCAGACGAACACGGATCCGTTCGTTCGCACGACCGCAGCATTGTAGGCTCCCATAGCCACCGCTCGCACACCCGACTGTGCTTCGAGCGGCACCAGGGCTCCCACTGCATTGCCGACCGGAATCGCCGCGCCGTTGGAATCCGGCGAGGGGATCACCGCAACGACAGCGGACTGGCTGGTGATCGTTCCCAAATTGTTCTGAACCGACACCGTGTACGCCCCCGCGTGATCGGTTCTGAGAATACCCAGAGCCAGCAGGCTGTTTGTCGCACCCGGAATCGGCGCCCCATCCTTGGCCCACTGGTACCGCGCCCGCGGTGCCCGGGCGGAAACCGACAGGAAGGCGGGTCGCCCTTCAATCCAACGGCCACCCTGAGGCTGGGTGAGCAGGGTCGGCGCGACCGCCGAGAAAAGGATCATCGTGTGATTCCCGCCGGCGCCGACGGCCAGAATCGTTCCCTGCACATCCGTGGGAATGTCCACTTGTCCCTGATCCAGCGCCCCCCAGCTCACCGCGGTGCCATCCCGACGGAGCGCCACCGTATGGTTGTTGCCGGCGGCGATGGCCACGACATCGGACCGGGCCGCGGCCGGCGTACTCGTCTGCCCCTGCCGGTTGTCACCCCAGGCCACGACGGAGCCATCGCTGAGCAAGGCCACCGAGTGGTTCAATCCCGCAGCGATCGCAGTGGCCGGCACGGTTGGCGCCGAGGTCTGGCCGAAGGTGTTGTCGCCCCACGCCACCACCGTTCCATCGGATTTCAGGGCCAGAGCATGCCCACCGCCCCCAGCGATTCGGATCACGCCAGATTGCGCGGCCACCGGAACCACAGCAACCGACGGGACATGGCCTCCCCAGACTCCAATCGAGCCATCCCGGTGGAGAACCATGCTGAAATCCGCACCCGCGGCCACATCCATGACGTTGTAAACCAGGTTCTGAGGCGCCTGGGATTGGCCGAAATCGCCTGCACCCCAAAGCAGAGTCTGACCCGCGGGCGTTACGCGCATCGAGTGGTACCCGCTGGCGCCGATGGCGAGACTCCCCTTCGGTTCCGCCGTCGGAACTGCGCCCAGACCGAAAAGATTGGTGCCCCAGGTCAGCGTTGAGCCGTCGGTCTTGAGCGCCACCAGATGCGCCTCACCAGCAGCCACCGAAACGATACCGCCTTGGGCGTCCGCCGGCACCTGCAGCTCCCCTGCAGAATTCGCCCCGACGATCAGCAGACCGCCTGAAACGCCCCCCGCAGGAAACGGCCGAAGCGGAAGAACGTCCACCCTGACGGCCGATGGCAACGGAACACTCCCGACGGGATTCGTCACCACCACCGAGTAGTCCCCGGAATCCACCAATCCGGCGGTCGACACCGTGTACGAGGCGTTCGTCGCACCGGGAATCTCGACGCCATTCCTCGCCCACTGATAGTTCAGCCAATATCCCCGGACCCCCAGGGAGAGTGACAGCGTTTGACCTTCGACCAGACGCGTCGACACCGGGACCGACGTCAGTTCAGGGAGCTTGACCGTGACCAGCTTGAGCAATTGGGACGAAGAAATCGCCAGCTCATAGGCGTCCTCCACGTTCGGCTTGAACACAATCGACTGCCCGGACCGGAAGGTGCTGCCGTCCGCCCGACGGCACCAGAACCCATAGCCTCCGGCTCGGAATGAAACGACCGGAGACGGAGAGGCCGGCGGGGGCGTCACATTGAAGCTCGTGTCCCCCCAGATCCGGATGGCCCCGGAATCGGTCTGGGCAACCAAAAAGCCGGCGCCGGCGGCAATCTTCACCACATGCCCCTGAATCTCCGGGGGAATAAATCGCACATTGGCGGTATCCCTTCCCCAGACAGAAACGGTTCCGTCCCATTTGAGCGCCATGGACAGCCGATAGCCGGCGGCCACCGCCACCATGCCCCTCGACGCCGCGACGGGAACGGTCGTCTCTCCCTCCTGATTCGATCCCGCGGCGATCAACGAGCCGTCGCGTTTCACCCCAAGCACATGGGATGATCCGGCCACAACGGCCGCAACGGCGACTTGAAACTCAGTGGGAAGCGGGTTGCCCGCCAGGAGGTAAAGGGCGCGTCCGTCGTCCCGGAGCGCTGCGATTCCCTGATCGCCCGCCGAGATGGCCACAATGTTCGTCCCCGCTTCGGCCGGCAGGACCACCGGTTTCGCACCAACCACGGTCCACGACAACACCGCACCTCCGGTCGTCAGCAGGGCATGATGATCGTGCCCCAGTGAAACATCCACGATGTTGGAACGGATCACCGCCGGAACGTACTCTGTCCCCAAGGTGTTCGGAACCTGGATCACTGCGGTTCCCGAATAGGGGTTGGGATTGACGGCAACCGTGACCGGATCCGTGGGCGCCAGCGTGCCCGCCGGGTTGCCGACCTGCACGGTGTACGTACCGGAGTGCGACTGCTGCGCGGGTCCCAGGTGGCAAACCTCGCCGGTGGCGCCCTCGATCGCGACCCCATCCCTGTACCACTGATACTTCAACTCCTGTCCCTCAGCCCCCACCGCCAGCCACAGCGGCTCCCGCTCCTTCACCGTCCGACCCACAGGCGTCGCCCGAATCACCGGCGCCCCAACGGGAGCCCCGTGCACGGGAAGCCATGCCATCAGGATCACCCCGATGAGGGGTCCCACCGATCGGCCCCACCAAATTGCGACGCTCTTAAGCGATTCCTTCATAGACACACTCGGTTTTGGGACACCCGACGGCTGTCAGCGAAACAAGTTTCCTGACACGGACACCGGTTGATTCAGCCTCCTCGATTTGAAAGGAACCGTATCAGACCGCGAACCGGGGTAAAGTGGGGAGGGCGGACAAATCCCGTTTGCGGATCCCGTTGTCGGACCGTGATTCCACTTCTAGGGTGGCCTCACGCACATGAAACTCTCCGGCAAATGGGTGTTGATCACAGGAGCCTCCAGCGGATTCGGGGCGGCGGCGGCTCGGGCGTTCGGCGCGGCCGGAGCCAACCTGCTGATCGGGGCACGTCGCGTCGATCGACTCGCTGAAACCGCGGAGTCCGCCCGCGCCGCCGGCGCCGCCTCGGCGCATTTCCATGCGCTCGACGTCAGCAGCACCGCCAGCGTCCAGGCCTTCGCGGAGTGGGTGAAGTCCATCACCCCGACCGTGGACGTGCTGATCAACAACGCCGGCGGCGCCCACGGATTGGATCCCGTTTCCACGGCGCGCGACGAGGACTGGGAAGCCATGGTCCAGTCGAACTTCCTCGGTCTCCTTCGCGTGACCCGCGCCATCCTGCCGCTCCTGCCTCATCATGCCGGGGCCAGCATTCTCAACATCGGGTCCATTGCCGGCCATGTCGCCTACGAGGGTGGAGCGGCCTATTGCGGAGTGAAGGCCGCCGAACGCAGCGTCACCGGGGCGCTTCGCCTGGAATTGAACGGCACCGGCATTCGGGTCGGGAGCCTCGATCCCGGCCTCGCCGAGACCGAGTTCTCCATGGTGCGCTTCAAAGGCGACGCAACGCGCGCGGCCAAAGTGTACGAGGGCACAGAACCGCTCGTAGGCGAGGACATCGCGGAAACGCTGGTCTGGATGGCCTCACGGCCGCCCCACGTTTGCATCGACGAGGTGGTCATCAAGCCCACCGACCAGGCGGCCATCCACAAGCTTTACCGGCGCACCAAGACCGCCTGATCCCTCCCGTTTCCCGGGAGTTCAGGACATCAGGAGCAGGATTCCGGCGCCCACGGCAATCCGGTACCAGCCGAACGGGTTGAAGGTGTGGTGACGCACGTAGCCGAGCAGCCACTTCACCACCACGAAGGACACCGCCGCCGAAACGATGAATGCCAGCCCCACGGCGCCCCAATCCTCGGGCGCGGCACCCGGGACGGGATGGTGCAGCGCCTTGAAGATCTTGAGTCCGCTGGCAGCCAGCATGGTGGGAATGCCCAGCAGAAAGGTGAACTCGGTGGCCGCCGTGCGGCTCAGGCCCAGCAGCAGGGCCAGGATGATGGTGGTTCCCGACCGGGAGGCGCCTGGAAAGGCCGCCGCCACCAGCTGACCCACCCCCATGGCCACGGCGATGCTCCAGGTAATGGTCTCCGAGCCGGGCCGGCCACGGATCACCCGTTCGGCGACCAAGAACAGCACGCCACCTACCAGCAGGGCGATGCCCACGGGGCCTGGCGCCTCCGGCAGCTTCACCTTCAACTTGTCCATCACCACGCCGCCTGCCCCGGTGATCACGAAGGCGGTCAGCAGTTTGATCCAAAAATCGCGCACTTGGGGCGATCCGGGATTGGACACGGCGTTGAGGATGCGCCCGCGAAACAGCGGGATCACCGCCAGCACCGCGCCGGCCTGAATGACCACGTTAAACAGATCGCTCTGTCGGGCTTGGAGAAGGCGCTCGGCAATCAGCAAGTGACCCGTCGAGGAAACGGGGAGGAATTCGGTGATGCCTTCGATCACCCCAAGCACGAACACGACAATCCAATGGGACATGTTCCGGCGATAAACAGGGAACCTGCCGCACGGGGCAAGGGGAAAGCCGGTCACAGTCGTAAACTATTTTTGAACAAATCCCCCGGCGCTCAGTCTAGCCCCTCGTTGACAGCAAGTTACTGGCACGTTTGAGGGAATAAAAAAGTACGGTTCGGCCCTTGACTCCTCTAAAAAGGAAATTAGGTTCCGCCCGTCGAAAGCAGAAGTAGTCGCAGTTAGGACTGAAGTTTTAGGGCAAATCGATTGCGGTCTGAGAAATCAGCCGCCTGTTCTTTGGTTGCCCGGCAAGTTTCGCACTCGGCCTAGTTCATCGTGTGCGGATATCCCACTAAGTCCTACAGAACTGATTCTGAATATTCCCCCGGGCGGACGGTCATCCTCTGACTGCCGCCCGGG
>CANGMO010000007.1 GCA_947454295.1 Verrucomicrobiota bacterium
CAAAACGTCGTTGGTACCCGAACGACGCTTCCGATCCTGTCCAACGTGCTGCTTTCGGCAAGTGAAGGACGCCTGGAGCTCACCGCCACCGACCTCGATGTCACCATCTCCAGCAGTGCTACAGCCACGGTTTCTGAGCCCGGGCGGGCTACGTTACCAGTAAAGAAGCTGTTTGGAATCGCGCGCGAGCTCCCGGCGCCAGAGATCGAAATTGAGATCGATGAGAAGGCGGTTTGCTCGCTTCGCGCGGGTGCCTCGTTCTACAAAATCAACGGTCTCCCGGCCGACGAATTTCCGCCGCTGCCGACCTTCAAGCAGGCGCGCGCCGTCACCGTGCCGCAGGACAAGCTGCGCCTGATGCTCAAGAAAACGAGCTTCGCAGTCTCCACCGACGAGACCCGATACGTCCTGAACGGCATTTTCTTCAGCCTCAAGGAACACAAGGTAACCTTGGTGGCCACCGACGGGCGTCGCCTCGCGATGACCGACGAGGAGGCCGACGTGCCGGCCGAGAGTCAGGCCGACTTCATCGTTCCGACCAAGGCCATCAACGAGCTCAACCGTCTCCTCGCCGGCACGGGAACGGTGGAGATGAAATTTTCCGACAACCAGGTGGCGTTCACCACCAAGGCCGACAACGGATCGGGTGTGCTGATCATCAGCAAGCTCGTGGACGGCAATTATCCCAACTACCGCCAGGTGATCCCGGGAGAGTGCCAGGAACGCGTGGCGCTGCCCCGCGAGGAGTTCCTGGGGGCGCTGCGTCGCGCCGAGCTGATGACCAGTGACAAGAGCAACTCGGTGAAGCTCACGCTGAGCCGGAACCAACTGGCCATCACCGCCAACACTCCCGAGGTCGGCGAGGCCCGCGAAGGATTGGCGATCAACTACAAGGGCAAGGATTTCGCCATCGCCTTCAACCCCGGGTACCTCATGGATCCGCTCAAGGCGCTGGATGCCGAGGAGGTGTTCTTCGAACTCATCGATGAACTCAGCCCGGGCGTGCTCAAGACCAACAGCCCGTTCCTGTATGTGATCATGCCGATGCGCATGAGCTGATTCCCCGGCGCCTGGAGGCGCCGCAGCGGCAGCGGCGACGGTTGCCCCCGCCCTCCACCCTTGCAGCCAAAACAAAAACCCCCCGCAGGTTCCGAGGAACCGCGGGGGGTTTTGCTTTGGGGAGTGTGAATCCCGCGACTGGCGGATCAGGCAGCCGGTGCGGCGGCGGCGCTCTCCTCGATGGAGGCGTTGAGCTCGATCAGGTCGAGCACCTTGCCGGTCAGGATGTCCTGCTGGATTTCAGGGAAGGCATTCCGCTCCTGCAGCACCTTGACCATCTTCTCGGGGCTGGTGTTGTTCTGCTGGGCGATCGCCACGATGCGCTGCGAGAGCTCGCGCTGATCGATGGAGATCTTCTCGGTTTCGGCGATGCGATTGAGGATGAAGGCCGCCTTGACGCGGTCCTTGGCGCTGGCGGACGCGGACTGGAAGATCTCGTCCTTCTTGCCTTCGATGATCTCCTGGGGAACGCCGCGGCGCTGGTTCTCGTTGACGATGTTGTAGACCAGATTGCGGGTCTCGCTGGCGAGCACGCTCTCGGGCAGCTCAACGGTGACCTGCTGGAGCAGGGCCTGCAGCAGCTGGTCGCGAACGCCCTTCTTGACGCGGAAATCGATCTCGTTCTGGAGATCGCGGCGGATGCCGGTGTTCAGCGCCTCAACATTGGCGGCGCCGAATCCCTGGGCGAAGGTGTCGTCCACGGTGGGCAGGATCTTCTCCTTCACGCCGACCACTTCCACCTCGAACTGGCCGGCCTTGCCCGCCACTTCGGTCACCACGAATTCCGCGGGGAACGTCAGGGTGACGGTGCGCTTGTCGCCGGCGCTGGCGCCGACGAGCTGCTCGGTGAAGCCGGGGATGAAGGAGTCCTTGGCGATCTGGATCCAGGTGTTCTGCTTCTCGGTGAGACCCTTGGCGGTGGGATTGAAGTCGGTGATGGGCTTGCCGTCGGCGGAGCCCTTGTAGTTCACCACGAGCACGTCGCCATCCTGCGCGGCGCGCTGGACGTCGTTGTACTTCACCTGCTGCTCACGAAGGATGCCCAGGGCTCGCTCCACGTCGGCGTCGCTGGCCACGGCGGCTTCGCGCTTGGCCTTGAGACCCTTGTAGTTGGGGAGATCGAAATCCGGGGTGTGTTCGAGCGTGACGGTGTACGCGAAGGGAACACCGCGGCCGAAGGACTGCTCCTCGACGTCGATGGTCACGATGACGCGCAACTTCTGCTCGGCGGCGGCGGAGCGGTAGGAATCCTCGAACAGCTTCTTGCGGGCCTCCTCGGCAATGCGGCTCTCGTAGGACTTCACCACCAGATGGCGGGGGGCCTTGCCTGGGCGGAACCCGGGGAGTTGGGCCTGCTTTTGGAAGGCGGTGGTCAATTCGTCGAAGGCAGCGTTGACCTTATCGACCGGCACCTCAACGCGGAGGAGCTTCTTGCAGGGACCCAAATTTTCGACGGACACGTTCACAGTTTTTCCTTTCAGCTGACGTTCGGACACGACTCACCGGTCGGCCGCTCGTGGGAGGGGCAACCCGGCAAAGAACCGGCAAAGTAGGAAACAGGCGGGAAACGGGTCAAGCGCCACCTTTTGGACCCTTGGTGAGGGAGACGGCGGCTCAACGGCCGATTATTGGGCGGGAGCGGCCTTAGGAGGGTCGGGAATCTTGGACCGGTAGTGCTTGGCCATCCAGTTGCCCCAAGGGTCCCAGGCCAAGGAAAGGTCGAGCAATTGCCGGGCTTCATTGGTCCGGCCGCGCTCCAGCAGATTCCACGCGACGTAGTTGGCGACGGTGACATCGTTGGTACCGAGACGCAGCGCGAGTTCGAAGTCGGCGGGGGCGTTGGTATCGCCGAGCCAGTGACGGGTGCGGGCAAGGTCGAGCCGGGTGCGGGCGTTGTAGGGATTCAGCTGGGTGCTGCGGAGAAGCCACTCCGCCCCCCGCTGGCCCTGTTCCCGCCAGCCGTTGGCCCCGTCAAAACTGAGCCGGCGAAGATTCTCCCCGAGTTCGTAGGCGGTTCTCGAATTGTCGGGGGCGGCCTTGGAGGCGCGGACCAGGAGATCCAGTGAGGCATCGGTGATAACCTCTGATTTCACCGCTCGGTTGAGCCACCAGGATTCCGCCCCGGCATTCCATGAGGCGCGCGCCAACAGGCCTGCGGAAGCCAGGAGCAGCAGCGTCGCCAGCAGGCGCGTGGGAAGAATCGACGAGATCCAGAAACGTTCGGTGGCAAACCGAAGGTTGGAGGCCAGGAGCCCGGTCAACAGGGCCGCTAGCAGCGCAATGGCGGGAATGTGGAGGTCGAAATCCACCAGGCAGTGGAACCCGAGCCCCACCAGGCTGGAGGTGGCCCCCACAAAGAAGGCGGTGCGATTGCTGGCCTTCAGCCCGAGATCCGAGCCGCGCTCGACAAAGCGGCTCGTTTTCACCAAACCCCAGATGAAGGCGGCCAGTCCCAGGGCCGCGATGCCGGCTCCCGCTGCGCCGTAGTCCACCAGCAGATTCAATGGCTCGTTGTGCGCCCAGCCGGGATCATTCTGGATCCAGGGCGGCCGGTAGGCGGGAAAGCGAACGTCGAATTGGCCGGGCCCGACGCCCAGCAGTTTGTGGTCCTGCCACATTCGGAAGGCCGGCTCCCAGAGCCATTTCCTCGAAGCTCCCCCGTCGAGATTGTTGCCGGTATTGACGTTCTCCACCCGGGCCCAGGCCTTGTCCACCGAGCGCAGAAAAACCCAGCCTCCGATGCCCACGATGGCGAGGCAGACCAGGAGGGCAATGCGCAGTTCGCGTCGACGCCAAAGCATCCAGGCAAACACGAACACGAAGGCCAGCAGCGCCGCGGCCCAGCCCCCACGCGACATGGTGACCGCAATGCCGGCGAGCATCACGAGGGCGGAATACCCGAAGAGAATCTTGGGCACCGGCTTGCTGCGACCGATGAACAGATGGGACAGGGACAGCGGAAACAGCGCGACCAGGAATCCCGCGAGATGGTTGGGATTGATGAATGTGCCGCTGGCGCGTTTGACGTACCCTTGGGGTTGGGCCACCCACAGCACGCGATCCGACTGGCGCACCAGCTGAACCACCGCGTAGGCGGCGATCAGCGTGCCGGCGGTCACCAGGATGGCCACCGCCCATTGCGTGGTTTCCTGTCGTTGAAGGTTGTTGAGCGAAAGCAGAAACACCGCGGCGGTGGTGCCGAGGGCCAGCAGTTCCATGCGGGCGGGGTACGTGACATCGACTTGCTGGGTCCGGTAGGCGGCGTACGCGAGGAAGCCCAGCAGCGGCAGCACCACGGGATGGAAGAGAACGCGGTGAGAGCGGTTCAACCAGAAGCGCGCGGCCCACAGCACGCAACCGAGCGCGGCGAGGGCCGAGAATTCGGGGTTTTGAACGCCGCCGAACAGGAGCGCGTTAAGGACCACCAGACCCGGAACGAGGAGTGTCAACGTCCGTTCGAGGAACTCGTCCCAGGTTTTCTTGTCAGGCATGCGGCGGCGGGGACCCTATGCCAGCCGGAATGGCGGGAAAAAGCGCGAAGTGGTGGTACGGGAATTGGAGCCTTGCCGAAACGCTTGTTCCCCTCGGCCGATTCCGTACTGTGCCCGGACTCCGGTCGGCACCGTGCCGGCCGGCTCCTTTTATTTGTTTTGATGCACGAGCCCGCCATCACCCCGGAACTGGTCGCCAAGCACAACCTCACACCCGAGGAGTACCAGAAGATCCTCGAAATCCTCGGCCGCGAGCCGGGCTACACCGAGCTGGGGATCTTTTCCGTGATGTGGTCGGAGCACTGTTCCTACAAGAACACGCGTCCGGTCCTCCGCACCTTCCCCACCAAGGGAGCCTCGATTCTCGTCGGCGCTGGCGAGGAGAACGCTGGCATTGTGGACGTTGGGGATGGCGTGGCCATCGCCTTCAAAATCGAGTCCCACAACCATCCCAGCGCCGTGGAGCCGTTCCAGGGTGCGGCCACCGGCGTGGGCGGAATCATTCGGGACATCTTCACGATGGGCGCCCGACCGGTGGCGGCGCTGAATTCGCTGCGCTTCGGAGAGCTCACCAATCCCGACGTCCGCCGATTGTTCTCCGGAGTCGTTGGAGGCATTGCCCATTACGGCAATTGCTTCGGCATTCCCACCATCGCCGGTGAAGTCGCCTTTGATCGTTCGTACGAGGGCAATCCGCTGGTCAACGCCTTCGCCCTCGGCGTGCTGCGTCACGAGCAGATCACCCGCGGCGCCGCCCACGGTGTGGGCAATCCGGTGTTCTACGTTGGACCGGCAACCGGTCGCGACGGTCTCGCGGGCGCAGCGTTTGCCTCCAAGGATCTCACCGAGGAATCGGCCGAGCAGCAGCGTGGCGCCGTCCAGGTGGGCGACCCGTTCATGGAGAAGCTGGTGTGTGAAGCCTGCCTCGAGCTCCTCGCCACCGGTGCGGTGGCGGGCATGCAGGACATGGGTGCCGCGGGACTCACCTGCTCCACCTGCGAAACCGCCGCACGCGCCGGCACCGGAATCGAGATCGAACTCGACCGCGTCCCGCAGCGCGCACCAGGCATGTCCAGCTACGAGATCATGCTCTCCGAATCCCAGGAGCGCATGCTGATCGTGGTCCACAAGGGCCGCGAGGAAGAGGTAAAGAAGGTTTTCGACAAGTGGGACCTCCCCTGGGCCGAGATTGGCTTCGTCACCGACACCGGCCGCATGGTGGTGCGTCACGGCGGTCGCGTGGTGGTGGATCTGCCCGCGAAGCAGCTCGCCGACGAGGCGCCCGTCTATCACCGCGAAGCGGCGGAACCCGCCTATCTGGCCGCGGTGCGCAGCTTCCGTCTCGACGGCATTCCCGATGCGGGCGACCGCGTCGGTGAACTGAAGTCGGTGCTGGGTGATTCCACCGTCGCATCGAAGAACTGGGTGTACCGCCAGTACGATCACATGGTCCGCGATGGATCGGTGGTCTGCCCGGGCAGCGATGCCGCGGTGATCCGCATCAAGGCCGATTCCCTCCCGGTGATGAGCGAGGCGGTCAAGGCGGTGGCGGGCAATCGCCCGGTGCCCGAGAAACTCGTGGCCTTCACCGTCGATTGCAACGGCACCTATGTGTACCTCGATCCGTACGAGGGCGGTAAGGCGGCCGTCACTGAGGCCTGCCGCAATCTGGCCTGCAGCGGCGCAGTGCCTATCGGGTCCACCGACAATCTCAACTTCGGCAACCCGCATCATCCGGAAATCTTCTGGCAGCTGAAGGAATCGGTGCGCGGTCTCGCCGAGGCCTGCCGTGCCTTCCAGGCACCGGTCACCGGCGGCAACGTGTCGCTGTACAATCAACGTGGCTCTCTGGGCGCCATTGATCCGACGCCCACGGTCGCCGTGGTCGGGCTCATCGAAAAGATTGAGCACGTCACCACCCAGTGGTTCAAGCAGGCGGGCGACGCCATTGTGCTGCTGGGCGACGCGGTGGATCTCAACGATCCCCTCCAGGGGCTGGGCGGCAGCATCTGGCTGAAGGCGGTCAAGGGTCAGAAGACCGGCACCCCTCCCCGGGTGGATCTCGACGCGGCCACCCGGCTGCACACGACGCTGATCGGGCTTATCCGCGAGGGCGTCGTTCGTAGCGCGCACGATTGCAGCGACGGCGGTCTGTCGGTGGCGCTGGCGGAGTGCTGCTTCACCAATCAGGTGGCGCGCGAAACCTTCCAGTTCCTCGGCGCCGACGTCGATCTGACCGCGGTGGCTGGAGCCGCCCGCACCGATGCGCTGCTCTTCGGGGAAACGCAGAACCGCGTGGTGATTTCCGTGTCCCGCACCGATGCCGCCCGCGTGGTGCGTCAGGCGCAGGCCATGGGCGTTCCCGCCGCGGTGATCGGCACCGTCGGGGGTGAAAGCCTGAATCTGAAGTCCGCCGCCGGATCCTGGTCCGCGCCTGTGGCGTCGCTGCACGACGTGTGGTGGAACTCGATCGCCCGCTCGATGGCCTGAGAACGGGTCCCAAGTCCCGAGTCCAACGTCACTGGCCGGGGCGTGGGCATCCTGCCAGCAGGCGCGATAACTGGGAATGATCTGGATCCGGGACGTTGGGAATGAGCAGGGTGCCAAGGGAGCGAACGATCCGCTCTGGTGCAGCGGATCGGGGGGAACGGGGTGAATTCCCTGTCCCGCGCCGATCGCAAATTGCCGGGATTCCGCCGAATGGATTCCTTCGAGTGGTCGTCGGTACCCGCTACACGGAGGGGACGGTTCTTCCTCTAAAATCACCCGGGATTCGCTGGTATCCTCAGGATTTCAGCGTTGACCCCGTGTGTTTGGCTGTCATCATACACCCGTAAAGTCAGTAATGCTTCCACGTCATGAGTCCCAAGCTGCATCTCCAGATCGACGAACGGTCGGGCGTGCCGGTGTACCGGCAGATGATGGATCAGTTTAAGTACTACGTGGCGGGCGGCATGCTGCGTCCCGGCGACCAGATTCCTTCGATTCGCGAACTGGCGGCGGCGCTATCGGTCAATCCCACCACCGTTGTAAAGGCCTACACGGAGCTGGAGCGTGCTGGGGTGATTGAGAAGCGGCATGGGAAGGGGGCGTTCGTTTCCGCGAATGCGCATGCGCTCACTGCGGCCGAGCAGGAGACGGCGCTGCGCCGGTCTGCAAAGCAGCTCGCGGTAGAGGCCACCCAGTTGCAGGTGCCCTCGCCGAAGGTGATTCATGTCGTCCGCGAGGAACTGGGGGCGCTTGCCTCGGAACGCGCGGCGGAGGCTCAACCGATCAAATTCGCCGTGGTTTCCGGCGGCGCCTGATACGCAACCGCCGCGCACGGCCCGCGGCCGGTCTTCCACCGACTCCCATGGAACCCGTCATCCAAGCCTCCGGACTGGCCAAGACGTTCCGCGGTGGGGTGGTGGCTGTGGCGGGCTTTGATCTCGAGATCGCGGAAGGCGAGGTCTACGGCCTGATAGGCCGCAACGGAGCGGGAAAGACCACCGCCCTCAAGGTGCTCACCGGATTGCTGCGTGCCGATACCGGCACTGCGCGGGTACTCGGAAAATCACTCTGGACCGCCCCCATGGAACATCGCCAGCAGGTGGCGTACGTTTCGCAGGGGCAGCAGGTGCCGGGCTGGATGTCCTTGAACGACCTCAGCCGCTTCGCAGCGAATTTGTACGATCGGTGGGATGACGGACTTCTACGTGATCATGCACGGCGGTGGGATCTGCCCATGACCCAACCCATCACCGGGCTCTCCGGAGGAAATCAACGGCTGGCGGCCCTGGCGGTCGCGCTGTCCAGCCGGCCCAAGGTGTTGCTGCTGGATGAGCCAGCCGCCGGACTCGATCCCGTGGCGCGCCGTGAATTGAACACGTGTCTCATCGAGGTCCTGTTGCGCGGCACGGGATGCACGATCCTGCTTTCCACGCATTTGCTGGGCGATTTGGAGCGGCTGGCCACGCAGGTGGGCATCATGGACCGGGGCCGGATTGTCGCGGAGGGCGCGGTGGAGGACTGGCAACGAACCATGCGGCGCGTGCAGGTGGTGTTCGCCGAAAATGAGGCCCCGGCGGACTTTTCCATTCCGGGAGCGCTGAAGTCACAGCGACTCGGACCGGTGGTCACCGCCTTGGCGAGGGTCACCGACGACGCCCAGCTCAATGGGGTTCGCTGCATTCCCGGGGCGCGGGTGAATGTGTTTCCCCTGACCCTGGAGGAACTTTTCGTGGACTGGTTCCGGGACCCCGAACCCGTGGGCGGCCCGGTGCAGCAGTCCGCAATCGATTCAGGTCAGCCCGGCTTCCCAGCCTAGGCGGCGGCGAAAACAAGTGTGGGCCTTCGAGCCGTCTAGGCAGTCGCACCCGAGCGACGGGAGAGCGATGCCAAGGGAACCGGGCTGACCCTGAATCGGGAGTCCAGACGCATCGATTGCCGGGCTGGATTCAGCAATTTGTTTCAGGGGTGTCCGAGCCTCCGGACTGCCCCGGCATCCCGATCCCCCAATTTTCTGCATCCAAATTCCGGTTCGGTGTCGGATCATGGGTGTTGCTGTGGTGACGCCGAATACCAATCCCGACCCTGGCGACTCGATCCCGTTTCCCGGATTGAGTCGTCAGGTGTCGGCGACTCCAGAGCCGGTCGCGGCGGCTTCAGCGGGTTCGGCGGCCACCGATGCGCGCCTGCTGGCGGAGATTGCCGCCGGTCATGCGGGATCGCTGGCTGAACTGTACCGATCCCGGGGTGGGGCGATTCTGGCGCTGCTGGTGCGGATGCTGGGCGACACCATGGAGGCCGAAGAGGTCCTGCAGGACACCTTCGTCCGCATCTGGCAGCGGGCGGGGACCTATCAGGCGGCCCAGTCCGGCCCGTTGACCTGGATGATTCTGCTGGCCCGCGGGTTGGCCATCGAGCGGCTGCGAACCCGGGTACGTCGGGCGACCCTCCGCGCCACCGTGGCTTCGGGGTCGGCGGAACCCGAGTGGTTTCAACCGGAAGCCGCCAGCACCGACGACGGGTTCTCCGCGCTGGCGTCGCGCGAACAAAGCGGCAGGGTGGAAGATGCTCTGTCGGGCCTTCCGGCAGAACAACGCCTGACCCTGGAGCTCGCCTTCTTCAAGGGCTGCACGCAGGAGGAAATCGCCCATACCACCGGGCAACCGCTGGGAACCGTTAAAGCCCGCATTCGGCGGGGCATGCTGGCGTTGCGACGCCGGCTGAAAGGAATTCATGAGTGAGTCTGTAGCACCCCTTCCCCCGGAAACCGCGGAGGCCCTGAGCCTCTACGCTCTGGATCTTTTGCCGCCGGAGGAACGCGCCGCTCTCGAGGTGCAACTGGCCGCGGACCCGGCGCTGCGGCGCGAACTTCGCGAGTTGCAAGGCACGCTCGATGGCCTCGTGGAATCCCTGCCGGCGCGGCCGGCGCCGTTGCATGTGTGGGGGCGAATCGCAGCCACGGTTCGTTCGGCTGAGGCCCCGGTGTTTGCCACAGGTGACCCGACGACGGAGCGTCGGGGTTGGACTTGGGGGTGGCAGGCACTCGGGGCCGCAGCCTGTCTGGCGGCGGGAATGGGGATGCATGCCTGGTGGATCCAACGGGGTCCCAAGGGAAGCACCGGATCCGCGGTGCTCGCCTCCCAGGGTCCCTCCGCGGCGACCCGATCCTCGAACGTTGTCCCGCAATCCGGGAGCGGTTCCGGGGCTGCGTCCGCTCGGACGGAATCCGCGGAACGACCGCCCGACCACGCCCCGTCGGGAGGTGCAACCGCCGAGGCGGCGGTTTCGATGGTGGCTGGCGTCGGAAAGGAAGCCGGCCCCGCGACGCCATCCGTGCCGCGCGAGCGCGCCCTTCAGACCCAGGTGGCGGTGCTGACCGAGTTGCTCAATCGCGAGCTTGGAACACCGCCGGGCACCTCCCGGCTTCAGATTGTTCGACTGGTCGGTCCCGGAGAAACCGCCGAGACCGTGGCATCCACAGCCATTCAGCCGGATACACTCGCAGCGCTAGCGTTAACGCTGATTAATCCACCACAGACGCAAACCACTGTCCAAAGGTCGACCACCAAGTCGGCGACGACAACTGGCGCCAGCACGGAAGTGGCTGCCGGCTCCGGGACCATTTCAACGACGACCTCGAGTGGAATTGCCGATGCCGCCGCAGGTTCACTGGCGGCGGCCACGGCGACCCCGGTAGTTCAAGTGCAGCTGAGCGGAAGCGCGACGACCACGACTTCGAGTACGACGGCTCGCGAGTCCGGCGCCGGCCCGGCCAACGTTTCCAGCGTTCCCGCCTCGACGAGTGCTGGAGGAGCGGTTGAGCGATCGGCGACAACGGGAGTGGCGTTGACCCCGGCAGCGGGATTGACGGCTTCGACGCCCACCGGGGTGTTGCTCATGTTGCCCAACGAGTCGGCGGGAACCGCCGTGATCTCCAATCCCACGCCTCTGACCGCCAACGAAGTCTACCAATTCTGGCAGACCGATCCCGCCTCCGGCACGGCCATCAATCTGGGGACCGCGCACTCCGACGCTGCGACCGCCATTTTCAATTTCAGTCTCACGCAGGGCAAACCGACCTCGGCGGTCTTCATCACCCGCGAACCCTCCGGCGGTTCCGCCACCCCGACAGGACCCGTGGTGGTCTCGACCCCGGCTCCGAAACCCTGATCCCAATCCTTTCCCCAATGAACTCCTGGCAATCGAACCCTGCTGTAGCCATGACCTCCCAACTTGCCACCGTATGGCGCAACCCATACACTAAGTTCATGACGTCGACCCAACCTCGTGCATGGACCCAGTGGGTCTGGCGTGCTGCCGCACTGGTGGTGGCTGCGGGAATGTCGATCACAGCGTGGGCAGGAAACGGTTCGGGCGGAGAGCCGAGCCGGTCGGAGATCACCTCCGTGCGTGCGGTGGCAGGCAACCTTGTGGTCAAGGTGCGCGTGCCGGCTGGGCAGCGACGTGTCACGCTGGAAACCCGATCGCAGGTCCATCGCGGCGGATGGACGCCGCGCAAAGTGCAGCTGGTGGATCACGCCGAGTCTGCGGAGGAGACGTTCCTTCTTCCTCTGGGCACCACGATGGAAACCGTCCGGGTGCGGGAGGAGACGGAGAGCGAACTCGGGCTGCCACTGGGATTTTTCAAGGGAACCAACGCCTTTGCGCCGCAGCTCCAATCTGGAGCGAGCGGCACGGTGTCTACGGGCACCACCGGCGTGCTGACGCCCGGGGCGGCGAATTTCGACACCACTGGAAAGACCAGCTCGACGGGAAGCAGTTCGGGCACCGGGGTGACTGTGGTCGAGTCCGACATTTGGAACGTCGATGGACGCACCCTGTACTTCTTCAATCAACAGCGCGGATTGCAGGTCATCGATCTGACCAATCCTGATCATCCGGCCCTGGTTGGAACGCTGCCCATCGCGGTGTGGGGCGAGCAATTGTACCGGCTTCCCGCCTCGGGTAGCCCGTCGGACAGTTCGGCCTGGGTGGCCTTGCTGACGCAGCAGGACTGCAACGGCGCCGCCAGTGAAGTGATGCTGGTACAGGTCATCGGGGGAAAGCCGGTGCTGAAGGCCGAGCTCTCCGTGCCGGGTCAGATTCGCGAGAGCCGGCTGGTGGACGACACCCTGGTGGTGGCGAGCTCGGAGTGGGTGGATGCCGGTCCGATTGATATTTTCGACGACAAGGGGAACGTCATTGGAACCCAGCCCTCGAGCTGGGTGGCCCGCACGGTGGTGAGCAGCTTCGATCTGTCGACTCCCGCCACACCGAGGACGCTGGATCCGATTCCAGTGGCGGCGGCCGCGGATGCGGTGATGGCGACCGACCAGTTTCTCTTTCTCGCCACCACGGGTACGAGGAAACCGCTGCCCACCGAGCGGATCCAACCTTGGGCGTTGGCGGGCAATCATGCGGTCATTGCCTTCGATCTTCGCCAGCCGTCGCACCAGCCGGTGCAGTCGGGATACGTGCTCACCGCGGGCCAGATTGCGGACAAGTTCCGCATCGGCTTCGACGGCACCACACTGGCCACTGTGTCGCACACGGATTCGGGCACGTGGGTGGATTTGCCTCCAGACAAGACGGGTTCCGTGAGTCAGGTCTGGCAGTGGACGCCGCCCAATGCGGTGCTCGAGACCTTCTCGCTCGCCAATCCGATGACCCCGGTGGCGCAGGGAAAGCTGACGCTGGTGACCAACGAGTTTGTGTACGGTGCCCGATTCAGCGGCAGTCGCGCCTACGTGGTGACCTACCGGCAGATTGATCCGCTGTGGATTGTCGATCTCTCCCAGCCCGCCAATCCGGCGGTCGTCAGTCACCTGTCGATCCCGGGATTCTCCAGCTATTTGCAACCAATGGCCGATGAGACCCGCCTCATGGCCCTGGGCTCGGACGGCTCGCGGACGCGGTTGCAGCTGTTCGATGTGGCCAACGCCGCGAAGCCGCAGCTCATGAGCGAGGTGGTTCTCGGTACTGGTTGGTCGTGGACCGAGGGCATGTCGAATGAGAAGGCATTCAGCGTCTTCCCGGATCTCGGACTCGCGCTGCTTCCCTGGCAGGGGCAGCAGGTCAATCAGGGCAAGACCACTTGGTTCCAGGGAACCCAGCTGATCGATTTCGACCTCGCCCGCGGTACCCTTAAGGCTCGCGGCACCATCGAGAGCCTGAGCCAAGCCCGTCGTGCCACCACGATTGGCAATCGGATCCTTTCGCTGTCGGCCAGCGAGTTGACCACCGTCGATCCCACCAACCGGGACCTCCCCACGGTGGTTGACCGTCTTTCACTGACGACCCAGGTCGACACCGTGCTGCAGGCTCCGAACGCCGGCCAGCTCGTGTTGATCAGCAAATTTGTCAACGGCACACCGCAGGTACGACTGGCTGGTATGGCGGATCCGGAGAAGGCCGTCGCCTCATTGGATCTCGATCCGCTTCCGGTGACCGGTGCGACGATTCAGGGCGATTTGCTTCAGCTGTACCAGGCCAACTCGGATACGTGGGACACCGTGACCCGTCCGGTAACCCGCACCGAAATCACGAAGGTGCTGCCCCCGGCGATCAAGCTCACGGTCACCAACATCGTGACCAAGGTGATTCCCCCGCCGCTGATTGAGATCACCAGCACCAACGTGCTGATCCGCGAGGAAAGCGCTATCGTACTGGGGGTGATTCGCATCACCACGAACGAAGTCCCGGTCACCGAACTCGTTGCCCGTCCGATCGCCACCAACTGGGTGTGGACCAATTGGACGACCGAATTCCCGCCGATTCCGGGTGAGTCGGAACTGCAGTCGGTCACCACCACCTGGTATCATCCGGTCTACACGCCAGAGGCCGACACCATCGTCACCTACCCCGTCGTGGAAACGCAGGTGATCCAGCCGCCGGTGCGCTACGAGACCAACCAGGTGACCAGCTACGTCACCGATTCGGTGTACATTCCTGGGCGTGCGCAAGTCGCCACGGTGCGGGTGGGGACCAACAGTCTGAAGGCGCTGGGTTCGGTTACCGTTCCGTTTGGCACCAATGACACGGCCTACTGGGGTCCCATGAAGGCGCTGTGGCTCTCTCCCAACGTTGCGGTCTGGACCGAGCAGAATGACGGCGGGTTCAACTACGGTGGTCCGATCTATCTGGCCGACTTCGCGTTCAAGGCCACGGCCCTGACCAGCCAGCGCATGATCCCTTCGATCTTCCCCTACTACTACAATCAGACGGGGCACTTCATCACCGTGGATTCCACGGAAGCCGCCAGGCCATCGGTGATTTCGCTGCTGAAACTCGATAGGCAGGTACCGGATGGCGTCTACTGGTCGGGCAGCAGCGGATCCTACCTCGCCGATGGTAAGATTTATCTGAGCCATCAAACCACCCTTTCCAAGGCGCCGTACACGACGGTGATCGTGGTGACCAACAAGCTTGGTCAGCTGGAGAAGCAGCAGGTGGAACAGCCGGGTGTCTTCGAGATCCGGCATTTCCTCGACGTCGTCGATTTCGCCGATCCTGCCGTGCCGGTCCTGCGTCAACCCGTCCCGCTTCCGGGTGCCCTGGCTGGTATCTCGCATGGCGGTCAAATGCTCTACACCCGGGGACCGAAACCCGGGGACGCCACCGATCCGATCCAATACCTGCAGGCCTGCGCCTACGACGGCACTGCGGCAAGCCTTGTCGGATCGATGCCCTTGCCGAATGCTTGGCCCTCGGTGCAGTGGGTGGGAGCGGAGGGCACCGTGTGGATTGGTCGTCCTTCCAGCGCCAGCAACACTCCCTCGTATCTCGAGACTTGGTCGCTCGGGACCACGGGCAAGTTTGAGTTCCAGGGATCCATGTCCCTGGCGGAGCCGGTGTCGGATCTTCGCCTGAATTCCGGCCTGCTGCTGGCCACGTCGAACAGCCAGGCTCTGGTGCTGGATCCTGCGCAGTCGGTGACGGCGAAGCCCGTGCTGGTTGCCTCGAAACCCTGTTCGATCTGGTATTCCGCGGTGGATGCCGCGGTCAGTCGCACGGACGGACTGTGGCTGCCCCGTGGCAATCTCGGACTCTGGCATATCGCTCCCGCGCCGTGACACTCCCGCCGGAATCCCATCTTACTGTTCAACCGCAGCGAGCGGGATTTCGGGTCCGTGCCTTTACCCTGATCGAATTGCTCACCGTCCTCGGGATCGTTGGCGTGCTCGCCACGCTGACGATTTCGGCGATGGCAAACGCCAAGATCCGATCTCAGCAGGTCGTTTGCCTGGGGAATCTGCATCAGGTGGCGGTGGCGGTGGAGACGTACAGTGACGACACCGGAAAACGGCCCCGGTCGGTTTCGCGTCTCACGCTGCGCCCGTCGTGGCTGGCGAATTCGAAGTCGCTGCTGTGTCCCGCGGATCCGGGGCTGATCCGGGGGCAGACTCCCTCGACGGGCACCAATCAGGCGTGGGGAAATCTGGCCAATGCGTCCCAGGAGCCCTGGCCCACAAGCGAACTGCGCGATCCTGAATCGGGCTCGTGGCAGGCCGAGATTCAGGAGAAGGAGGAGCGCGTTGCGTTCTCGTACCTGCACCCGCTCGGCTGGCCCAAGGCGGCGTGGCAGAAGCTGGCCGGACAGGGGAATCAGGTGGGCACCGTTGTCTGCCAGCTGCACGGAGTGCGCATGCCGCCGGGCAACACGACGACGGACCAGCGCGCCTACATGAACTTTGAGGGACGCACCTTTCGCGCGCAGCGCGATGGCTCCGTGGTGCGCCGCAAGATCTTCAGGAATCCAGTCGCCTCGGGAGCCATTCCCAACACCACGGCCCCGCCCCGCGCGCCCGACTATCCGTGGGAGTTCTATACGGACTCCCCTCCGGTGACCCGCTGACCCGGCATCGGAACCTCCCGGATGATCTCCCAGCCCAATTCGCAGCCGCCGCCCGAGCTCCGCCTCGTCGAGGAGGATGCCGAGCCAGCGCCGGCATCGCGATCCCGGTTTCGGTTGTGGCGTGGGTTGCTGTGGAATGAGTGGTTCGCCCATTCCCGACTCATCGTTGTGTTCCTCTTTGTCTGGCTGGCGGCGGTGTGGTTGTTGCCGCTGGTGCTGCATCCGCTGTGGATCCTAGTGGTTGGCGTGCTTTACGCGCTGGTGGCGGGGCCGGCATTTGGCGGAGCGGATGTCATCGATGGATCGGAGGAATTCACCTTCTCCCTGCCCACCACGCGATCCCAGCAACTGGCCGCACGCATCGCGGTGTCGGGGGTCGGGTTGATGGCGTTGACACTCATGAACGTGATGGCGCTGGATGCGAATCTTTCGGATCTGCTGGTCCGGCTGTTCCTCGATTCAGGCCTGGGCGGCGTGGAGGTGCGTCAGCCGGAGATGCTGCTGGGTCTGGTCTTTGCCTTTCCATTTGCGATCTATGCCTGCGGGTTTTCCGTGGCCGCGCTGGCGACCAGCCGGACGGTCGCATTCACGGCATGGGTCTGGGGAGCGCTTGGCGCGCTCGCCACGCTGCGCGGGGCGGCCATGCTTGAGGAGTCGCTGTCCGATCGGCTCACGGGCCGCATCACCGTCCCGGCTCTGCTGCTGGTGGGGCTTGCCTGCCTTACCGTCGCGGTGCGCCTGTATTCGCGGAAGGAGGCTGGACCGGCGGGATC
>CANGMO010000008.1 GCA_947454295.1 Verrucomicrobiota bacterium
ACTGGGTTGAGGCCGTGCGCGCGGGGCGATCGATTCCAACCTCCCAACTTGGTGCAACGGAAGCTTGAACATCGGCGCCTGACGGGGAGTCTTCCCACCCGCGCATGACCACCGGATTACCGACCCTGGCTGCCTTCGACCAGTCGCCGCGGACGCGTCTGGTGTTCGGCCCAGGCACCCTGCAGCGCCTCGGCGGGCTGGCCCGCGAGCTGGGCGGCACGCGCGTCCTGCTGGTTACCGACCGGGGCATCGTCGCCGCCGGCCATGCGGGTCGCGGAGCGGAGGGCCTCCGGGCCGCCGGATTGTCCGTGGTGATTTACGATGGTGTCCGCGAGAACCCCACGACCGCAGACGTGGCCGCGTGTCTCGCCGTGGCGCAGGCCGCGTCGGTGGATTTGATCGTGGGCCTCGGCGGTGGCAGTTCGATGGACACCGCCAAAGGTACCAATTTCATTCTGACCAATGGCGGCCAGATGCGTGATTACTGGGGCGTGGGCAAGGCGACCAAGCCCATGCTGCCGCTTATTGCAGTGCCGACCACCTCGGGCACGGGCAGCGAATGCCAGTCCGCGGCGCTGATTGCGGATGAGATCACCCACCAGAAGATGGCCTGCCTCGATCCCAAGGCGGCAGCCCGGGTGGCGATCCTGGATCCCGAGCTGACCCTCTCCATGCCGCGTGGCGTGACGGCGGTGACCGGGGTGGATGCCCTGGCGCACGCCCTGGAGACCGCGGTGACCACCAAGCGCAACGAAGTCTCGCGCATGAACTCCGTCGCAGCGTTTCAACTGCTGCTGCCCTCGCTGCCGCGCGTGCTCTCGACGCCGGGCGATGTGGATGCCCGCGGGCGGATGCAGTTGGGAGCCGCCTTTGCTGGCACGGCGATTGAGCTCTCCATGCTGGGTGCCGCACATTCGGCGGCCAATCCGCTCACCGCGCACTTCAACGTGGTGCATGGGGCTGCAGTGGGCCTGATGCTTCCCCACGTCATGCGGCACAACGCCGCGGGATCGATCGAAGCGCGCGACGCCTACGCCGAGCTGGCGCGGGCCACGGGCACGGGCAATCGCGCCGACGGACCCGAAGCGCAGGTGGCGGCGCTGCTGGAGCGGTTGCAGGCGGTTCTGAATGAGGCCGGAATTCCGCGAACGCTGGGCGCCGCCGGGGTGGATCCGCAGCAACTCCCCACCCTCGCCGCCGAGGCCGCCCGCCAGTGGACCGCCACCTTCAATCCCGTCCCCATGGACGCCGCCGCCTTCGAGGCCCTGTACCGGGCTGCGATTTAACCAGGGATCGACACAGAGTCACACAGCGGATGAAGGGGGCTGCCACGGGCTGATCGGCAGCGGCAACCGTTCCGCAGGGTCGGGGTTTCGATCTGGATTCCCACTCGGTTCAATCTGTGTCCATCCGTGCGGATCCGTGTCTAACCCCTCCGCCTCTCCGCGGTTCCAAAACTTCCGTTTTGCAAAACGTCCGACAAAACCGCACTCTACCGGCTCGTTTTTGTCGTCATGAACCGCACGCAGCATTGCAATGAGCTCCGGCCCGAGCACGCCGGGCAAACCGTCACCCTCGTCGGCTGGGTTCACTCCCGTCGCGATCTCGGCGGCGTCCTTTTCATCGATCTCCGGGATCGCGAAGGGCGCACCCAGACGGTGTTTGATCCCGCGGATCTCTCCAAGGAGGTCTTCGAGACCGCCACGCATCTCCACAGCGAGTCGGTGATCCAGCTCACCGGTCAGGTGCGTCTGCGCCCCGCCGGCACGGAAAATTCCAAGATTCCCACCGGCCGCGTCGAGGTGCTGGTGAAGGAACTGGTGGTGCTGAACAACGCCGCGGTGCTGCCGTTTCCGGTCGACGATCCCGAGGTTGCCAACAAGGTGAACGAGGAGCTGCGCCTGCAGTACCGCTACCTCGATCTCCGCCGCCCGGAAATGATCCGCAACCTGCGCCTGCGCTCCAAGGTGGCCATCGCCACGCGCAGCTACATGGATGGCCAGGGCTTCCTGGAGGTGGAGACGCCGACGCTGTTCAAGTCCACCCCCGAGGGTGCGCGCGAATTCCTCGTCCCGAACCGCCGCGAGGCCGGCACGTTTTACGCGCTGCCGCAGAGCCCGCAGCAGTTCAAGCAGATCCTCATGGTCAGCGGCGTGGAGCGTTATTTCCAGCTTGCCCGCTGCTACCGCGATGAAGATCTCCGCGCCGACCGTCAGCCGGAGTTCACCCAGGTGGACATCGAAATGTCCTTCATCGACCGCGAGGACATCTACTCGCTCATCGAAGGCCTGCTGAAGCGCGTGTGGAAGACCGCGCTCGACGTGGACATCCCCACGCCGTTCCGCCGCATCTCGTTTGAAGAAGCCCTGAACCGCTGGGGCATCGACAAGCCCGACACCCGCTTCGGCATGGAGCTGGTGGATTTCACCGAGGATTTCCGCGCGAGCTCGTTCAAGGTGTTCAGCGGCGCGATCGCAAATGGCGGCGTCGTGAAGGCGCTCAACGCCAAGGGACTCGCCGGTGCGACCCAGGGGCAGATCGAGACGATGACCGAATACGCCAAGAGCTTTGGCGCGAAGGGACTCGCGTTCATCAAGGTGGAGAACGGCGAGTGGAAGTCGCCGATCGTGAAGTTCTTCAGCGAAGCCGAGAAGGCCGCTCTCACCGCCAAGCTCAACATCGAGCAGGGCGACCTGATTCTCTTCGCCGCCGACCAGTGGCTCAACGCGTGCGAGATCCTCGGAAAGATCCGTTTGTACTGCGCCGACGTTCTCAAGGCCCAGGGCAAGCTGGTGATCGATCCGAAGCAGTTCAATTTCCTGTGGGTGATTGAGTTTCCGCTGCTCGGCTTCGACCGCGAGATGAACCGCTGGTACTCCAGCCATCATCCGTTCACCGCGCCGGTGGCCGAGGACATCCCGCTGCTCAAGACCGATCCCAAGAAGGTGCGCGGACAGCACTACGACATCGTGGTGAACGGCGTGGAGCTCGGCGGCGGATCGATCCGTATCCACCAGCCCGACGTCCAGAAGACCATCTTCGAGGATCTGCTGCAGATCCCGCCCGACGAGACCCAGAGCCGCTTCGGCTACATGCTGGAGGCCTTCAAGTACGGGGCGCCCCCGCACGGTGGCATCGCGCTGGGCTTCGATCGTCTCTGCGCGATCCTGTGCGGCACGACCAGCATCCGCGATGTCATCGCCTTCCCCAAGACCGCGAAGGGTGTCTGCCTCATGACCGAGAGCCCGAGCCCGGTGACGGCCCGTCAGCTGCGCGACCTGCACATCGAGGTCAAGGCGGCCCCGAAGAAGGATCAGCCCGGCGCCCCCGCGCAGGCCTGAGTTGTTCAACCGCGGTCCCACACAAGCCCGGCGTTTCGACGCCGGGCTTGTGCGTTTTGAGAAGGATTGAAACCATAGATTGGTATTCAGCTGAACTGATATTTCAGCTAGGCAGCCGAATGATCTCCTTGGTTCTTGGTTTTCGAAATCTCCAGCTTTATTTCATCTAGGATTGCTCGGCCAATGCTTTGAAGAAGCGACCGAATCTCGTCTTCGGAAAACCACTCTCCGTACAGAAATGTTCTGTTTAATTGAAGTCTATCAATTTGGATTTGGAATTTCCGCTCTAGATAGGTGCATTCGATGCTCAGCCTCGTTGAGAAATCATTGATGCCTGCCCGTCGGAAGCCTTGCCAGGTAAACTCAATCGATATTTTTTTGAGCAGGTGTAAGTTGCGATTTGCCTCCAGTGCTGCGGCGATGATTTTTGAGCGTTGGTCTTTGTGAAGGCTACCGTTGTTAATAGTTCCGATTCCTGGAGGGGGAGGGATCTGGATACTCATTAATGCGCCCGAGGTGCTGTAAAGCTCATCGAACTGAACGAGTTTACGATCGAGCCGTTGAATAAACGGAGCCAAATTGTTCTCAAGGTGCTGCGTCTGTACAGGAACGGAGAGGTCGACATTTGGTGCGACTTGCTTCAATTCCTCTTTGAGCAGCAAGACTTCACGGTCGAGATCGCTTGCATCCTCGATCGATTCTCCGCGCGCACCGCGCAGGAAAAGTCGCTCCGAGTCGGCCAATGATTGAGCCATAAAGCAAACTAGACTCGCGGGTTCTCCAGCGTCGGCCTTCCGCAGTGCGAGGATGTAGTTCTCTCGATTTTCGACGCGAACGACAAGAAGAGGATACCCGTTCTGCATTAACACCAGATTCAGCAGAATCCGGGCGAGCCGACCGTTGCCGTCATCGAATGGGTGAATCTCTAAAAACTGGTGATGGAGTAGTGTGGCATGTTCGATTGGGTGCAGATCGCGTTGCGATTGCCGGTTTCGATGCCAGTCCAGGAGTTCCTTCATGCGAGGCGGAACATCCGCTGGTGGGCAATAGAAGTGCGTTTCACCGGTGGCGGTTTGGACGCAATTGCGCGATTCCTTGTAGGCCCCGGGGACGATGCGTTTTTTGGCGGGCGCCCCATCGACGCTGATGGTGTTCACCTCGTACGGGGCTCCGAGGAGGATCGAGTGCATGTGCCGGATGGATGCCTCGGTAAGTGTCTCCTGCTGTCGAATGAATCCTTCCAGAAAATAGATCAGCTCATTGTGCCCCTTGATGTCCAGGTAGTCGCGGAATGGTTTTCCTTCGGCGGTCAGCCCTTCGAGGAGAAATGCCTTGGTTTCACCGAGTGTTAGTCGATTGCCTTCGATGGCGTTCGAGTTGTAGTTCCAATCGAGGCGAAACTTCTGCATCACCCGCTGCTCGATTTCTGGCTTGAGGGGACGAAGGGCTTCGATCTCCGCCTTGAGGGAGTCGATCTGCTGAAGGAGTTCCGGCAGTTGCACGGTTTCAACGTACTTCCGAAATACCGCGTGCCGCAACCTGTGTATTGACTCCACATCGGAGTCCGAAATCCGACGAGAAATTAGTGTTCTCGCAAACCAAGATTGCGTCGATCGGGATCCTCGGGGTGAATCGCGGTGCCTTGTTTACCGCATGAATTCTGTCGTCGATAGTCAGTTCAAGGGATGGACCAAACCGGGGCCGGTCGCGCCCGGGCATCTGGCCGGCATGACGCCCGAGCCGGATGAATCGCTCGATGCGATCAGCGGACACTTCCGGCTTTTCCAGCTCCGGGACGGACATCGCTTTTCCACCGATGACATCCTGACCGGCTGGTACGGCACCTCGTGGTGCCCCACTGCATCCACCGCACTCGATCTGGGCAGCGGCATTGGCACAGTCTCCACCGTGGTGGCCTGGAGATTGCCCGGGGTTCGCATGGTCACCGTGGAGGCGCAGGAACGCAGCCTGCAGCTGGCGCGGAAATCAGTTCGCTACAACGGACTGGAAGCGCGCGTGGACATTCGTGCCGGGGACTTTCGTGAACCGGGAATCCTTGGTGCGGAAGAGCGCTTTGATCTCATCACCGGCAGTCCGCCATATTTTCCGCCGGGCACCGGGGTGGAGAGTGAACATCCGCAGAAGCTGGCCTGTCGCTTTGAATTGCGGGGGACGGTGGCGGATTACTGCGCGGTCGCCGCGCGGCATCTGGCGCCGGGCGGCTTCTTTGCCTGCGTGTTTCCCGCCGAACCGCAGCAGCGCGCGCGTGTGGACGCAGGCGCGAAGGCGGCTGGACTGACGATCGTTCGCCTGCGGCCGGTGGTGTTTCGCGAGGGCGACCCGCCCCTGGTGGGGTTGTTCGGAATGATGCGCTCTGAGGATCTGCCGCCGGCCTTCCGCGACAAGACCTGGACCGAGCCCGAGCTGATCATCCGCGCCCGCGACGGATCCATCCACCCGGAGTACTCGGCGGTGAAGCTGGCGATTGGGTTTCCGCCCTGAAGACGGGGAAATAGTCGAAGGTCGAAAGTCGAAGGTCGAAGGTCGAAAGTCCCGGAGTGGTGCGCATGGCCCCGGCCTTCAGGTCGGGGCTATTCTCGTTACCGGAACGCGCGGTAGTCCGCCAATGCGCGGCACCCTTTGCTTCCGCCCCTTCAGCGCTTCAACCTTGCAACCCTTCAACCATCTTCACTTCGCCCCTTTGACCACCGTCTTTGCGCCGTACACGGCCTTGCTCGCGGTGACGAACAGGAAGTCGTGGTTCGGGCCGCCGAAGGTCACGTTGGCCGTCCAGGGCTCCGCCACGTCGAAGTGCTCGATTTGCTTGCCGGTCTTGTCAAAGACGGTGACGCCCCTGCCGGTCAGATAGACGTTGCCCTGATTGTCGAGGGCCATGCCATCGGAACCGAGATTGCAGAAGAGGCGCTTCCCGGCGAGGGAGCCGTCCTTCTGGATGTCGTAGGCATAGGTCTTGCCGGCGCCGATGTCAGCGACGTAAAGGATCTTGCCATCCGGTGTGCCGACGATGCCATTCGGCTGCTTGAGATCGGTTGCGACGGGCGTGAGGGTCTTGTGGTCCGCGGCGAGGAAATACACGTGCTCGCCGTCGGGCTGGCGCTTCGGGTCGCGCTTCCAGTACGGGCGCGGGTAGAGCGGATCGGTGAAGTACAGCCCGCCTGCGGGACGCGGCCAGACATCGTTGGGTCCGTTCAGCAGCTTGCCGCCAAAGTTGGTGACCAGCACGGTGACCTTGTGGTCCGGCGTGATGGACCACAGCTCATTCTTCTCGTCGGCACAGGCGAGCAGGTTGCCCTTCTTGTCGAAGTGCATGCCGTTGGCGCGGCCGGCGGGCTTCATCCAGTCGGAGAAGGCACCGGTCTTGCCATCCCAGCGGACGATGCGGTCGTTGGGCTGGTCGGTGAAGTAGATGTTCCCGTCGCGGTCGGCCGCCGGGCCTTCGGTGAACTCAAAGGCGCCACTCAGCTTGTGCAGGGTTTCGCCGGGAGCCAGGAGCCCTGCCTGAGCCAGGGGCGTGGCGAGCAGCAGGGCGGCCGAAATTGAAGCCAAGGAAAAGGAGACGGGGCGATTCATGGTGGGAAACGGGATGCATGGACCATCGGCTGACGGCGCCAGCGGTGCAAGCGCGCAGGAGCCCAACCCGGGGCTGATGACGCTCAATCGCGGACGAGCAACCCCAGGGCGCCGGTGTAGCCGTGGAGGAAGTTGCGTCCGCCCACTGGCCCAATCTCGCCGTTGCAGAAGAATCCGGAAACCGGCAGCGGACCGAGCTGTTCCTGGATCAGGCCGGCGTCGTGATCGGGTTTTCCGAACAGATGACGCCCTCGTCCGTTGCAGATGCAAAGCAGGCCGCCGAGGACGGTGCGGCCTTCCAGGCGCGCCCGCGCCCGATCGAGAACGGCGATGAGATCTTCGGTCGCGGTCACGGAATCCCGGCGATGAAACTGCACGGTTTGTCCCGGCCGGGGCAGGGCGCCCACGGCAATCACGCCGTTTTGCGGATCGGCTCCCAGGACATTTCGAACCAGGAAATCGCCCCGCTGAAACTCCTCGCGGTACTCATCACCCGCAAATCCCACAAACAGGTTGCCCTTGGTCAGCACCTGTTCCTCGCGCGGCATCGACTCGAAGGTCTCCACCAGCACGCGGTAGGCGGGACGATTGCCGATCTGATGGATGTAGTGGCGCTCGGACTTGGTGATGGTCCACGGGACGCCAATCGGCGTGCAGCCCTGGGAGATCACGGTTTCGAGCCGTACGGCGCCGGTGAGTCCGATGGCCAGCGCGCCTTCCTCCAGGACGCGTCCGTCGAGGTAAAGCTGCGTGCGCTGTTCGGTCATCGGCCCGGCGGCGAGACCGCCCACTGCGGGCACGCCGGGGAAGGCTCGATTCCAGGAATCCAGCCAGCGCTCACCATCGAATTGAAACGGGTCGGCGAACACGAGCCATCCACGGACGGCGGCCGGAGTGAGCCGGCTCAGCCGATGCCAGTCTTCGGGACTTTCGATGGCCTCGAGCTGTTCCTGCGTGATGTGCAACGCCTGAGCCCGGGCGCCGGGAAGATGGAACAGTTGAACCACCAGCCCGGAATCGGCCTCCAGCTCGGATTCATTCACCACCAATCCCCGGGCGGAGCAGCCCACCAGCAGTGGAATGCGGGCGTGGAGACGCAACAGCTCCAGCACCTCGGCCGCCATTGGGAAGAACTGGGGCGTGAGAAAAACCAGCCCCAGGGTCACTTCCGGGGCATCCAGCCGCTGCCGCAATTGGGCCGCCCAGCGCTGGAGACGGACCTCGTCCCAGCCGCCGGTGTAGTGGGCGGAAACCGAATGTGCGGCGGTCATGCGAAAACGATAGGCACGGACTGGGGCATCGCAAGCAACGGGTCAGGCCTTCGTCTTCCACAACAGATCCTGCCACTTCTTTTGCTTCTCGCCCGCCTCCCGGAGGAAGGGGGCGAGGGCGCCCCAACGCGTGAGGCGCTCGTTGAACCATCGCCACGGCTGCCGCAAAGGCCGCGAGAAATCCACGAACAGGACCACCCGGTAGCCGTCGGTGTCGTTCCAGACCTCGTGATTGAAGGTGTCGTCGAAGATCAACGCGCGCCCCTCGGTCCAGGAGTAGAAGTCGTTGCCGATGCGGATCCGGCATCGCTCGCGCGGCTGCGGAACCATCAGGCCGACGTGCAGGCGCAGGATGCCGTTCCAGGCGCCGCGGTGGGCGGGAATGTGTTTGCCGGGAGACAGGATGCTGAAGAAGGCCGTGCTCATCCCGGGAATGGTTTTCAGCAATCGCACGGTTTCGGGACAGCGCTTGGCGTTTTCCGAACAGTCCATGCCGATGCCGGCCAGGAAGTAGGTCTTCCAGTTGTTGTCCTGCTGGATGGCGCCGACCTCCTTGAGGATGTCCTGAAAACTGGGCATGCGGTCGCGATACACCATGATCGCGTCGAGTTCTTTCCGGATGAGAGGCCACTCGCGCTCGAGCTGTGCCGCCCAGGGAAAATCCGCGGTGTTGTAAATGTGCGGATCGCCGAGCGGGGAGGCGGCGGCGATGCGCGATTCGAGGAAGGCCTGGAAGCGGACACCCAGTTTCTGGAGCCAGTTCCGGTCCTTGCGCAGGGTGTGACGACGGTGGCGCAGATCCTCGGCGGGCGCCGGGGCTCGGTGAGTCTGAGAGTCCATTCGATCGGAGTCCCGGAATCCGATTCCAGGTGACGGCAAGGTAACGGAGACCCGCCGCCGCCGACAAGTCGCCGTCCCCAGTGGGAAAAGTCAGAGCCGGACGGGTGTGGGGGGCGCGGTGGGACGCGAGGTCAGCACTTTTTCACGCCCCGTGAGATACAGCATGCCACACAGCAGCGCGAATGGGATGAGGGCGAGCCAGTCGGAATTGGGGCCGGCAAAGAACGGATTCGACTTCTCGGCCCAGGTGTTCAGCTGCTGGTCCAGATCCGCAACGCCGGCGGCGACGAAGGCAATCACAATGCCCGCGATGGCGCCGCCCGCAATGTAGCCGGAGGCCATCAGGACTCCGGGGGATTTGTCGCCCTCGGCCAGGATCTGTTCTGGTGTCAGGCCCGAATCCTTGAGCTTGGAAGCGGTATGACGATCCACCAGCCAGCGGATCACGCCGCCGACGAAGATGGGCAGCGAGGTCGAAATCGGCAGGTAAACGCCGACCGCAAAGGCCAGGGAACCCACCCCGCACAATTCCAGCGTCAACGAGATCATCACGCCAAACAGCACCAGCCCCCACGGGAGCTTGCGATCCAGGATGCCCTTGATGATGTAGCTCACCAGAACGGCTTTGGGGGCGTCGTACTTGGCCACCTTGGAGCCGTCGGGACGTTCCTTCACGGTGCCGTTGATGCCGGGATCCACCAGCCACACGGGCTTGCCTGCGCCGTCGACGAGATACTTCCGCGCGGCGCCGCCGCGGGCGTCGGGCTGGTGCCAGACGAAGTATTCCTGGGTGTCGTGCGAGGCCTGCGGACCCGCCAGGTGTTCGCGCTTCAGCTTGGAAAGCTCCGCCGCAGGGATGCGCAGCGAGGGGGCGGACTCGGCGGCGTCCACGTACACGGTGCTGTTCTGATTCAGCGTCAGCAGCGTCGGTCCGAGGATCAGTGCCGAAGCGAAGGCTCCGATCAAAATGGCGATCTGCTGGTACGACGGCGTCCCGCCGACCAGGTAGCCGGTCTTGAGATCCTGCGACGTTGTGCCGCCGTTGGAGCAGGCGATGCAGACGATCGCCCCGACCGAGAGGGCGGTGACGTAATACTCCCTGCCGGTCCAGCCCACCGCCAGAAAGGCCAGGCAGGTGATGAGCAGGGTGGCAATGGTCATGCCGGAAATCGGATTCGAGGAGGATCCGATTTCACCCGTGAGACGCGACGACACGGTGACGAATAGAAATCCCAGCAGGACGATCAATCCGGCGCCCAGCAGCTTCATGTGCAACGGCGGCGCCAGGGTGATGGCGGCCAGGAGGACGAACAGTCCGGCGAGCACGAACTTGAGCGGCAGGTCGCGCTGGGTGCGATCGGGCGCGGCGGAAGTGAGGTCGGCGATGCGGGCATTGGCCCCGCTGGGAGCCGGTGCTGGGTCGCGGCCGATGCCGGTGAGGTCGGACAGGCCGGCCTTCAATCCGTGCCAGATGGTGGGCAGCGCCCGCCCCAGGCTCACCAGGCCGCCCGCCGCCACCGCGCCGGCGCCGATGTAGAGGATGTACGCCTGCCGGATCTGGTTCGGCTTCATCTCGCTGATGAGCTGCAGCCCGGGGGCCAGCGGCTCGCTGAGGGAATCGCCGAAGAACTTGATGAGGGGAATCAACAGCAGGTAGCTCATCACGCCGCCGGCGGCCATCACCCCCCCGATGCGCGGGCCGATAATGTATCCGACACCGAGCATTTCAGGGGAAATCTCGCAGGAAATGGAGCCAGCCTTGAGGGGGGCGCCGAAGATTTTCTCGGGAACTTCCTTCCACAGCTTGCCAGCCACCTGAATCGATTTGTAGGCGAGCCCGATGCCGAATCCGGCGAAGATGGTCTTGGCGTCGATGCCGGAGACATTCTTGTCGTCGATGTGGCTGGGATCGGCCGCCGCGCGGGATTCGGCGTTGGCGCCGGCCTTGAGGACCTCGGCACAGGCGGTGCCTTCGGGATACTTCAGTTCCAGATGCTGGTGGACGATGAGGGCGCGCCGGAGCGGGATCATCATCAGAATGCCCAACAATCCACCGAGGCAAGCCACCAGTAGCACCCGCCAGATTTCGAGGTCGAATCCGAGAATCAGGATCGCCGGCATGGTGACGCCGACACCGAAGGCGATGGATTCGCCGGCGGATCCAGCGGTCTGGGCGAGATTGTGTTCGAGGATGGTGGCGTCTCGGCCGCCCATGCGTGCCCAGAGACGGAACAGCGTGATGGAAATCACCGCCACCGGGATGCTGGCGCTGACCGTAAGGCCGACCTTGAGCGTGAGGTACAGCGACGACATGCCGAAGATCATTCCCAGCACCGTGCCGACGGCGATGGACCGCACCGAAAGTTCGCGCAGGCGCGAGGCGGCCGGGATGTAGGGGCGGAAGGTGGGAGTCGGGTTGGCAGCCATGACGGAAATGAAGGCTGGAGCAAGCGCCTCCCGGCTGCAACGGAGGGTTTGTGTTCCGCGGTCGCGCCGTTTGCTGACGTCGAGGCGAAATTTTATCCCTTTTTTGGCAATTCGCCGACGATCCCTTGACCGTGCCCGCTCCCACTCGTACGAAAGGTGTAGGCGCCTGTCGGACAGGATTCTCTGCCCGACGCCATCCCATGATCACTCTTCGCGACGCATACTGCAGGCAATACGATTGCCCGCTGGAGGAGTTTGAGCAGGACCTCCTGTTGGCATGCATGAGCTCCCAATCGGCTTTCTTTGCCAGATGGATCCTGCGGTTCCGGCCTGATTTCTTCGCCACGGAATGCAGTCGGCTTCGTTCCGCGGGCAACGTCACGGATCCCCGGTTTGTCTACGACTACGCCGCGGAATTCTCCGATCCCCGCCGCGGTGGCGGATGGGTGCGGGAACGGTTCGGGATTCGCCCCAAAGGCCGGGCGCTCATCTCAATCGCGCTGGAAGTGATGGCCGCGCAGGGCGGGACACCTCCGCCGTCCGCCCCGCCCGGAACCGTCCCTTGATGGTCGGTCAGGGCTTCGGGGCCGCGGTGGCCAGGCCGACCTTGTTGATGTCCGCCTGCTGCAGCAGGTCGATGACCGAGATGACGTGCTGGTAGTTCACCTCATCGGCACCCCGCACGACCACGCTCGGATCCGCCTCCGCCTGCTTTAGCGCCTGGAACAGTGCGGGCAGCTCCTTGAGCACGACCGCTTGGTTGTTGAGCTTCAATCCCCCCGCCGGATCCACATCCACATAGTTCACCTTCGGACGGTCCTTGGGACGCGTCGTGGGAGCTTTGCCGGACGGCAGATTCAACTCGAGATCGTTGGACAGCTGCGGCGTGGTGATCATGAAGATGACCAGCAGGACCATCACGAGATCCATGAGCGGAGTGATGTTCAGCTCGTTCATTGTCCCGTGGCCGGACTGGGACAACTTGCGGCGTCCCCGGGGACGCGAAGCGCTGGCGGATCCGTGGCTCATGATCTGTTGGAACCGAAATTCCGGAAGTCGGGGAGGTGGAAACCACCGATGGACAGCGATGGACACGGATGCCGAAGGCCGGCGGGTGATTCCCCAAAGTGAACCACCTGCATTCCGCGGCTGCCGTTCGGATCCGAGTCTCCGTGGCCCGTCAATCTGGGTTTGTCCGTGTCCATCTGTGGTTAAAACGCCGTCTTTCTGGTTGAGGGGGCGTGATTACTGGACCGGTTCGCTTTCCACCACGGTGTCGAATCGCACCAGGACGGTGCCCGGAAATCCCTTGGGTGCCTTCCGGCCGATGGACTTGGTTTGCGCCAGCGCGGTCTTCACGGAGGCGTCCCATTTGGCGTCGCCCGAGCCACGGCGCCATTCGAAGCGTGTGACCGTGCCGTCCGGCGTCAGCACCACGTCGGCCTCGGCAACAAACTGGCTGTCGTCCATGCCTTCGGGTTTCTGCCACTTGGAACGGAACGCGTACTCGACGGTCTGCTTGTAGAGTTCGACGGGATCGGAGGTGGTCTGCACCGCCTTGGCGCCGTCGTTGAAATCAAAGTCCGCTCCGATGGCCGGAGGCGGCGCCGCGGCGGCCGGGGCGCCGGAGGGGGGCGGCGCGACAGCCACTGCAGGCGGGGGAGCGGTCGCAGTGCGGGGTGGTGCCGCCTTCACTTCCTGGGGACGGGGTTCCACCTTCGGCTCCTCCTTGGGCTTGGTGGGTTCCGGCTTCTTTTCCTCCTTGGGCACGATCACCGCGGTGATCTCCTTCATCTTCTTGCCGAGGATGCCTTCACGCGCGGCGACCACGAACAGGGCCACACCCAGGACGATGTGCAGGACAACCGAGACCAGCAGGCTCAGGCGCGATTGCTTCTTCTTGTGGCGTTGGGGAAGTGCCATGGGAGCAGGGGGACTGGCTCAGCGGGGCGCGGTGAAGGCCTCGGTGGCGAGGCGGACCTTGGCGACATTGCACTGCTGCAGGGTGTCGAGGGCGTCGCGCACCTTTTTGTAGGGCGACTTCGAATCGCCGCGCAGCGTGACGTTCAAGTCGGGATCCTCGGTGCGCATCTGGATGATGCGGTCGCGCAGGGCATCGAGCGTGAGTTCCTCGCGGTTGAGGAACAGTTTCCCGGCGGAATCCACCGTGACGAAGTGCACTTTCGCGGCGGGCTCTTTGCCGCGTGGTCCGGCCTTGGGAAGCTCCAAGGCGAGATCGTTGGTCACCGGACTCGTCGTGAGAATGAAGATCACCAGCAGCACAAACGTGAGATCAAGCAGCGGAGTGATGTTCAACTCCGTGAGCGTCGTGTGTGCGGATTTGGAGCACTTCTTCATCGTGCGAACGGGCGGATTCGAGGCGGTGTTCGGAGTGCGGTTACTTCGAGATCAGCACCTCGTGACGACCGAGGCTCTCGGAGAGCGCGTCGCGGATTTCGTCGGCGAGAGGACGATGGTCGACGTACTGGTGCTCAAACGCGGTGACCAGCTCGCTGACGAAGTTGTCGAGTTCCTGGGTGACGCCGCGGATGTTGGTCACCTGAAAGTTGTAGGCGAACATCGCCGGGATCGCGACGAAGAGGCCGATGACCGTGTTGAGCAGCGCGCCGGCCACGCCGGGTGCCATCGCCGAAATGCTGGCCGACTGCTTCACGGCGATGCCGGCGAAGGTTTCCATGACGCCGAATACCGTTCCGAGCAGGCCGATGAATGGGCCGCCGGCCACGGCCGTGCTCAGGACGATCATGCCCTTCTCGAGGCTCATGGCCTCGGCCCCAGCGGTGCGCTCGAGCGTCATCTTGACCAGATCAAACGACCCCTGGCTGATGCGCTTGCTGCCCTTGATCATCACCGGGTTGGTGTTGAGCTGGGTGTCGAGTTCCTCGGCGGCGGCGCGGTAGATCTCAAAGGCCGGTGAGCCCTCGAATTCGGTTCCGGCGCGGGCGATTTCCATCGGGTCCTTCGTCGCCCGGAAGGCGCTGAAGAACTTCAACGAGGTGCGGCGTGCCTTGTTGAGTTGAAAGGCCTTGTTGATGATGACCGACCAGCTCAGGAGCGAGACGATGGCCAGCAGGGTCATGGTGAAGTAGCCCTCGGTGCTGACCTGCTTGAAGGAGAAACTGAGGGCGCTGGCGGCGAACAACGGGTTCATGAGAATTCGGAGATGGGAGATCGAGGTTCGGAGATCGGAAATCGAAGCTGGGAGATCGGGGGAACTATTGGCGGACGGTGGTGGGGAGGATCACGGTGACGCGGCCGACGGTGCGGGTGAGAACCGGGCGGGCGGGATTGCGGCGGCGGTCGTCCTCCTCGGTGTCGCCCTTCGAGGCGACGGTGGTGGTCTTGGTATCGCTGCTGGAGGCGCTGGCGGCCGAGGCGGTCGCGCCGGCGACGTTTGCCGCCGCAAATCCGACCTGACCCGACGTGCTGGCGCCGCTGGTCGAGACGTTCTGCGACAGGAGGGCGGCTTCCACGGCGCTGCCTGAGGCGCTCACGCTGCCAATGCCCACCACGGTGCCCGAAATCGTGCCGCCCGCGCTGACATTCACGTTGCCCTGCGCGAGGGCGGTGACGTTCACGCTCTGGGGCGTGTTGATGTTGATGTTGCCGGTGGCGAACACCACCCCAACGACCGGACCGGTGGCTTCGAGCGACACGTTGCCGCCGATCACGCCCGACTTGCTGGCATCGATGCTGCCGGAAAATCCGGGATCGCCATCGGCGGGCTTGGTTCCCGCAACCAGCCGGACGCTGGAGCCGGAGGTCGGCGTTCCGTTGAACGAGGCCTGAACCACACCGCCGGCGCGGGCCAGGATGTCCCCGCGCGGGGTGGAGACCGCGACGTTGCCCACCGTGGCGGTACCGTAGGAGAAGGTCGTGGCGAGAATGCCGCTGCCCGGGATGTAGTCGGTGAAAGTCTCGACCGCGTGCGTGAGGGGATCGACGCGAACCTGCTCCACGTTCTGCAAACTGAGTCCACCGGATCCGGCGTCCACGTTGCCGGTTCGCGAACTGACGGTGACGGCGCCGCCGTCGTAGGAGGCGATCCGGGATCCGTTCAGGAGGATGTCCTTGGTGGCGGTGACGCTTACGTCGCTACCCGCCGAGCTGTAGATGCCGCGAGCCTGATCCGAGGCCGGGACGATGATGTTCGAGCCGACCTGGATGGATCCCCCGGAGTCGACGTCCAGGCTGCCGCCCGCCTTGGAGACGATGGCTGACGAGAACATCACGATGTCACCGGAGGTCCGGATTTTCAGGTCCGCGCCCTTCGGGCTGTAAGGGGCGAGCCCCGCGTTGGCGCCGGCACCGGTTGAGACTATGCCGACCGTGGCGCCGAGATCCATGGACCGCGCCGTCAGATCCAGACGCCCGGGACCTCCGATCTGGATGCCGTCGGGCGGACGGGCCGGCACGTCCTGGCTCAGTGCGTAGATCTGCTGCAGCACCACGGCCGGGACCAGTTGCGCGGCGACGGTAATGGGATTGCCCAGGTCATCCTGCAGCGGCACGCCGAGCGCGTCATACTTCTGCACCTGAATCTGGAGCAGCTGGTTCAGGACATCGTCGGTGAGGCGTCCGCGATACCCGAGCGTGCGCGTCTTGGTGTCGTAGGTGAAGCTGACCCCCAGCACCGGCGGGATCGCCAAGTCCAGGAGCGTGAAGTCGGGTTCAGCGACGCCGGCCGGAAGGCTGACGAACGTGTAGTCGTTGCGGTTCCGAATGTCGCCGTCCACCACCAGTCGGGTGACATCGGACGCATGCAGATTCTGGCCGATGAACCCGGAGTTCACAAAATCCCCGCCGACGTGAAACGCCGTGGCCTTGGCGCTGGAAAGCAGGATGTCCTGCACGTCGCCACGGATGTCGAGTCGTGCCGGGGTGGGGTCGTCGAGATGAACCGGGACCGCGGCGTGGTCGCGCGGACCAAACTGGCCATCCTCGA